>DATDOP010000194.1:0-2212 GCA_035293185.1 Dehalococcoidia bacterium
GGCCGAGACCGGCAAGGCGTGTGACCAGATCGAGGTGATCGTCTCCTACAAGCACGATTTCGTCCTGCCGGTGCTTCAGGCCATCTCACCCAACGGCATCAGCGTCGTGGGACGGCAGCGCATGACCATAGAGCCGTTCCAGCCCTGTCTCGATGAGGACGGCGTCTAGCCGAAACGCAGGCGACCGGACAACGAAGCGCCCCGTGCAGACGGGGCGTTTTTCGTTGTCTGAATCGCGTGTTAGCCCTTCGCCACCGTCAGCGTGACCTTGCGGCCGTCGATATCGTGCTCCTCCGTGTGACCCGCGGC
This sequence comes from Dehalococcoidia bacterium, assembly GCA_035293185.1. Taxonomy (GTDB): domain Bacteria; phylum Chloroflexota; class Dehalococcoidia; order DSTF01; family WHTK01; genus WHTK01. Next base: position 310 of record DATDOP010000194.1, read on the forward strand.
GCCGCCTGCGCTGATCGCGTCTGCCAGCGTCTCCTGCGAGATGTAGTCGTGCCAGGTTTCGAGCACGCGAGCGACGGCGGGGTCGCCGGCGTGGTAGAGGCGGATGTGGTCTGAGATGTCGAAGCCGGCGCTCTTGCGCATCTCCTGCACGCGGCGAACCAGCTCGCGCGCCAGGCCTTCGTCCGCCAGCTCCGGCGTGATCTCGGTGGTAATCGCGACCGCGTAGCCTGCCTCCTCGGCGACGGCGTAGCCGGGCTTACCCGACATGCTCACCAGCAGCTCGTTCGGTTGCAGCTCGATCCCGTCTAGCGTCACCGGACGCCCCGCCGCCGCTTCGCGGGCAAGGGCAGCTTTGTCCGCGGTGGCGAGCGCGCGCTGGATGCGGCCCACCTCACGGCCGTACTTGGGACCCAGCACCGGCAGGTTGGGCAGCACCTGGTACTCGAAGAAGTCTGATTCGTTCTCAATGACGTGCAGTTGCTTGACGTTCAGCTCCTCGAGCACCTGGTCGGCGAGCTGACGCAGCGCAGCGGCTTCCCCCGGGTTCTGCAGACGCACGTAGACGGCGGCGAGCGGCTGGCGCACCTTGATGTTCGCCTTGGCTCGCGCGGCGCGGCCCAGCGAGACAATGCGCTGCACGGCCCGTACGGCGTTCGAGAGCTCGGCGTCGATCAGCGCCTCGTCGGCGTCCGGCCAGCTCGTGAGATGTACGCTCTCGGGCGCATCCGGCAGCGCGCCGCGCACCAGGTTCTGATACATGTCTTCCGCGAGGAAGGGCACCATCGGCGCCATCAGGCGGTTGACGGTCGCAAGGCAGGTCCACAGCGTCTCGTAGGCGGCGCGCTTGTCGGCGTCGCTCTCAGCTTTCCAGAAGCGGCGGCGGCTGCGGCGCACGTACCAGTTCGACAGCGAATCGATGAACTCCTCGACGTGGCGGCAGGCGGTCATCGAGTCGTAGTTCTCGAGCGCGTGCGTGCAGGTGACCACGAGCTGATGCAGCTCGGAGAGCGCCCAGCGGTCCAGGTCAGACAACGCACCGTCCTCGGGCTGCGCATCGCTCTCGCGCTGCTCCGCCTCGGAATAAATGGAACGTGGGGGGACACCCCCCACGCCCCCCGCCATGGGGCTCTGCCCCCTGGACCCCCGGTTGGGAGACCGTGGCAACAGGGACCCGCGGCCTTCAATCTCGCGATCAGTGGTGTAGCCAACGCTGTTCATGCTGCGGGCACTTTGCCCGTTTGCCCGTTTGCCCGTTTGCCCGTCCGGCGTCCAGCCATCGATGTTGGCGTACGTAACGAAGAAGGAGTACGTGTTGGCGAGCGTGGACAGGAAGCCGCGCTTCAGGTCATCGCCGGGTCCGTAGCCGAAGTTGAGGTTGTTCGCCGGGTTGGTGCGCAGGAACAGCCAGCGCATTACGTCGGCGCCCATGCGTTCGGCGGCATCTTCGAACCAGATAGCGTTGCCCTTGGACTTGTGCATCTCCTCGCCGTTCTCGTCACGCAGCAGGGCGTAGGAGAAGAGGCTGAGGAAGGGCGGCGTGCCTTCGTCCGGCGTGTCCAGCACCATGACGGTGCCCATCGCCAGCAGCGCGTAGAACCAGTTTCGGAACTGCCCCGGGAAGCTCTCCGAGACCCAGTCCGCCGGGAACCACTGCCGCCAGTACTCCGGGTCATTGCGGTAGCCGAGCGTGGAGAACGGCACGATGCCGGCGTCCAGCCAGGGGTTGCCGACGTCTGTGATCCGCTCGACCGGCGCGCCGCACCTGCTGCAGGCGATCTTGACGTGATCGACGTACGGCCGGTGCGGGCTGTGGCCCTCGAACTGGTCCCAGCCCTCGATCGCGCGCTGCTTCAGCTCCACGTCGGAGCCGATGACCTCGAAGCTGTCGCAGGCCTTGCACTCG
>DATDOP010000195.1:0-3868 GCA_035293185.1 Dehalococcoidia bacterium
GAGGAAGGCGACGATCTCGGCGTGATCCAGGGCCGAAACAGCCTGCGGCGCCGCGTCCAGGCAGGCGGCGGCGAGGTCGGCTGAGCGGTCAGAGATGCCTTCGAGGACGTGCGTGAGACGCGCCAGCTCTGACAACGAGAGGCCCTTGAGCAGGACAGGGCTGTAGTCGAAGAACTCGCTGGCCAGCGAGATCGACTTCCAGGTGGCCTTGTAGAGGCGCTGACCCAGGGCTGCCCAGTCGCCGACCTGCACGCCGGCGAGAATCAGCACCACAGCGGGGCTGGCGCGGAAGTAGGCAACGGCGATGGCCGGCGCCGCCTCCGTGAGTTCGCGGCCGGCGCTGGCCCACTGCCGATAGCCGGCGTCGTCGAGGCGCGCAATCAAGGAGGGCGTGGCGCGCAGGTAATCGCTCAGGGCTTCCCACGACCGCAGCGCGTGCGAAGCCAGGGAGAGGGCTTCGTCCGCCCAGAGCTGGGCACGTTCGGCCGGGAGGTCGGTTGGAAGGGCGGCGTAGGCTTCCCGGAAAGCCTCTGCGAGCGCGGGAGCGTGCTGAGAGAGCTGGTCTTCGACATCCTGGAGGGTGGCTTCGCTCAGAGGCATTCAGGGTCCGTTTTCGTAATCAGCGGCCGGGGTGTTACTTGTCATTTCTATTGTATCTGTCGAAGCGGAGTGTGACGAATGAGGGTTACGTCACCCCGCCCCTTCTCCCTTCGAAAGGGCTCAGGACATGCTTGCGACGAGAGGAGGACACCAGTCGAGAAGCGATCAGCCTATGCCGGTATCGTTAAGGACGAGACATCGAGGGGCCGCACAGCGCGGTGCGCCCCTACGCTGCGTCACTGAAAGCGCAGACGACGTTAGCTCTCCTCGATCTCGATCTTCGTGATCTTGTCGCCCTGGCGGATGGCGTCGACAACGGACTGGCCGGAGGTGACCTTGCCGAAGACGCTGTGGCGATTGTCCAGGTGAGGCTGCGCGCTGTGGGTGATGAAGAACTGGCTGCCGTTGGTGCCGGGGCCGGCGTTCGCCATGGAGAGCATGCCGGGGCCGCTGTGACGCCAGGCAGGGTGGAACTCGTCCGCGAACTGGTAGCCGGGGCCGCCGGTGCCGCTGCCGAGGGGGCAGCCGCCCTGGATCATGAAGTTGGCGATGACGCGGTGGAAGTTCAGCCCGTCGTAGTACCCCACGCAGCTGAGGTAGACGAAGTTGTTCACGGTGTTAGGGGCGTCCTTGGCGGCGAGCTCAATGACGATCTCGCCCTTGTCCGTCTGCAGGCGCGCCGTGTAGCTCTTGCTGGGGTCGATGACGCGCTCGGGAGGCGAGGAGAAGCGGCGTTCAGCCGTGCGCTTGAGGTCCGCGATCGTGGTCATGGAGGGTTCCCTTCTTTGCAGGACGTTTGTCAGCTCTCGGTGATGCTCACCGAGAGGATCTTGTCGCCGACGACGATGAGGTTCACGGCCTCCATGCCGGAGGTCACGCGCCCGAAGGCGGAGTAGCTGTTATCGAGGTTGGGCGCCGCGGCCAACGTGATGAAGAACTGGCTGCCGTTGGTGTTCGGGCCGGCGTTGGCCATGGAGAGCACGCCGGCAGCGTCATGGCGGATCAGGGGGCTGATCTCGTTGTCGAAGATGTAGCCGGGGCCGCCGGTACCGTTGCCTCGAGGGTCGCCGCCCTGGATGACGGATAGCGTGGGGCTCTTTTCGACGCGGTGAAAGGTCAGGCCGTCGTAGAAGCCCTCACAGCTCAAGTAGACGAAGTTGTTCACCGTGTTCGGTGCCGCCTCGGGCGCGAGCTGAATCGTGATCTTGCCGCGAGAAGTCTCCATTACCGCCGTGTACTTCTTCGCGGGGTCGATGACGGGCGGCGGCGCCGTCTTGAAGGTACGATTGCCTTCGCGCTTGATCGCCGTGATGGCGCTGCCTTCGGGCCCACAGCTGGCAGGTGTACTGGCGGCAGCGGTGCCGGTGGGCGCCGGAAAGTCGGTAGGGACGGGCTGCAACTCCTCGCCGCCACCGCAGGCAACGGCGAGCGTGAAGAGTAGCAGGACGGCGGGGAGAAAGGCAGCCTTATTCAAAGATCGAGGTCACTACCTCTTCCAGGGTCTGCTGAATTTCGACGTCGTCCGTGAGGGCCCAGATCACCGATGAGCGGCAGGCGTCTCGGGGCGGGATGCCTTTACGGATCAGCTTGCCGGCGTAGATCAGCAGCCGGGTGCTCACGCCCTCGGCGAGGCCGTGCTCGCGCAGATTGCGTACCTTTTCGCCCAGCTTGGCAAGGTCGGTGGCAACACGCTCCGAAACATCGGCCTCGTGCATAATGATCTCGGCCTCTTGCTCGCGCGGCGGGTAGTCGAACTCAATGGCGATGAACCGCTGACGCGTGCTGTGTTTGAGGTCCTTGAGGGCGCTCTGATATCCGGGGTTGTAGGAAATCACCAGAAGGAAGCCGTCGGCGGCCTCGAGCACCTGGGCACGCTTCTCGATCGGCAGTAGGCGCCGGTAGTCGGTCAAGGGGTGGATGAGGACGGTGGTGTCCTTGCGGGCCTCCACGACTTCGTCGAGGTAGCAGATGGCGCCGGCCTTAACCGCGCGGGTCAGCGGCCCATCGATCCAGCGCGTCGTCTCGCCCTCGAGCAGATAGCGGCCCACGAGGTCGCTGGCCGTGAGGTCTTCGTGACAGGCGACGGTGACAACGGGGAGCGCCTGGTCGAAGGCCCCTTCCGACCCGCCCTCACCGTGACCGCGGTTCAGATTGAGAGGCCGTCCCAGACGCCAGGCCATGTATTCGACGAAGCGGGTCTTGCCGCAGCCTGTGGGCCCCTTGAGCAGGACCGGGACGCGTTCCTCGAAGGCAGCTTCGAACATCTCGACTTCGTTGTGAATCGGGAGGTAGTACGGCTCGATGTGCGGCTTGTACTCCTCAATCGAATACTCGTGGAAGGTACTGGTGCTGCCTTCGTCCTGAAATCTGAATTCGCTGCTAATCGTGGACCTCCCTCCGGCCCGTCTAAAGACGAGACCGGCATGCGGGAACCTGGCGCCGCTCAGGGCTAACTTACCTATTCTACCGGAGCTTCGCTGGAACAAGGAACAGGGAAGGAAGAACAAGGGTGCCCGAGCCCGCATTCGCTGCGGTTCATGGTGAGGTGAGGGCGTCCCAGGCTGCTTCCACGGCGCGCTCCAGATCCGCGAGGTTGCCGTCGTTGTCGATGATCACGTGCGCAGCGGCTGCGGCGGCCTCGGGGTCAGTGGCGGCGGCAAGACGAGCCTCAACCTCGGCGGGGTTGAGGCCGCGGGCGGCGAGTCGGCGGCGGGCAGCATCGGGGGAGGTGCGAATCAGCCAGACCTGGTCGAAGAGGCCCTGCCAGTCTGCTTCAACCAGAAGCGGCGCTTCCACGACCACGACCTGCGCGCCGGCGGTCGCCTGCTCCCGGACGAGGCGCTCCACGGCGCGACGGGTGAGCGGCCAAACGATGTCCGTGAGCTGACGGCGCTTCCCAGCGTCCGCGAAGACGATCGCGCCCAGCCGGCGACGGTCGATGGTGCGGTCCGGGGCGAGGATCCCGGGGCCAAACGCGTCGACCAGAGCCGCGTGGCCTTCGCTACCCGGCTCGTAGACGCTGTGCGCAATGCGGTCGGCATCGATCACATGAGCGCCTCGCAGTGCGAGGAGTCGCGCAACCTCGCTCTTGCCGCTCGCGATACCGCCTGTGAGGCCGATGGTGAGCATGGCTTACATTAGCGTCCGCCAGGCGGTGCGCACAACGAAAGGAGGGGCCGTCCCATGGGACGGCCCCTCCTTGAGCTCAGGTGACTCTCGCTTACCTGCGCGCGAAGCGTAGGCCGGCGAAGGCTGCCAGGACGAAGGC
>DATDOP010000196.1:0-2349 GCA_035293185.1 Dehalococcoidia bacterium
GGGCATAAGACATAGGGCATAGGACATAAACCAGAAAACGCGCTGCGTCTCCACCCGGTCGCGGCGTTGTCTGCGCTGTGCACTATGCGCTATGCCCTAAAGAATCGACAGGTACTGCTTTAGCTCGTAGTCCGTGATCACGGAGCGGTAGCGCTCCCACTCGATGCGCTTGGAGGTCAGCAGGCTCTCGAAGACGTGGTCGCCGAGGCAGTTGCGCAGCAGCTCGCTGTGCTCGGCCTCCTGCAGCGCCTCGTAAAGGCTGCCGGGCAGCGTCGGCGCCTCCTCGATGCTCGCCTCGTCGGCGGCGTCGCGGCTGGGCGGCAGCGGGTACTCCTTCTCGATGCCCTCGAGGCCGGCGGCGAGCAGCGCCGCGAACGCCAGGTACGGGTTGCAGGCGGCGTCCGGCGCGCGGTACTCGATGCGGGAGGCGATCTCGCGGCCTTCGCGGTACTGGGGGACGCGCAGGAGATCGCCGGGCATGCGTCCCGTGCGCGCCGGAATGGCGGCGGGAGACATGGCGTTGCGGCGGTTCCAGGCGATGCGCACCGGCGCCTCAAAGCCCGGGATCAGGCGCTTGTAGGAGTTGACCCACTGGTTGGTGACCAGGGTGATCTCGCGGGAGTGGCGCAGCAGCCCGGCGATGAAGCCCCTGGCGACGGCCGAGAGGTTGATCGGGTCGTTGGTGTCGAAGAAGGCGTTCTGCTCGCCGCGGAATAGCGAGAGGTGGACGTGCATGCCGGAGCCGTTCTCTTCGGCGAGGGGCTTGGGCATGAAAGTGGCGTAGACGCCGGCGGCGAGGGCGACCTCTTTGACCACCAGGCGGCAGGTAAGGACGCTATCGGCCATGGTCAGCGCGTCCGTGTAGCGCAGGTCGACTTCGTGCTGCGAGGGCGCGACCTCGTGGTGACTGGACTCGACGCCGATGCCCATCTCCTCGAGCGTAAGCACGGTTTCGCGCCGCAGGTCGCTGGCGCCGTCGAGAGGCGTGAGGTCGAAGTAGCCGCCCTTGTCCAGCGGCACGGTGTCTTCGGCATCTTTGAAGTAGAAGTACTCGACCTCTGGACCGACGTAGAAGGTGAAACCGAGGGCGGCGGCGCGCGCCAGGTTGCGCTTGAGCACCTGTCGCGGGTCGCCGGGGAAGGGCGCGCCGTCGGGGGACGTGAGGTCGCAGAACATGCGCGCCACGCGGCGCTCACGCGGGCGCCAGGGCAGCAGCTGGAAGGTGGAGGCGTCCGGGACGGCGGTCATGTCGCTCTCGCCGGCGCGGGCGAAGCCCTCGATGGCGCCGCCGTCGAAGCCGACGCCTTCGTTGAGCGCCTCCTCGAGCTGCTCGAACGTGATCGCGAAGCTCTTGAGGGAGCCCAGGATATCGGTAAACCAGAGACGGATGAACTTGACGTCCTGCTCGCGGCACTGCTGCAGAACGTAATCGCGCATTTCTTCTGCTTCAGACATGTCACCATTTAAGCACAGGCGTGGCGCCCGGCAATGATTTCGGGCGCGTTAAGATCAGGTTACATAACGCGACTCAAGGCTATAAACGGCTCCCATAAGTGCGGGTGCTGGCTATAATTCCTGACCATGCAGAGGGTCTTACTCGTCTACCAAAGCGAAGGCGCAGCGTTGATCAGCCGGGACCTGCAGGCGCTCGATCTCGAGGTCGAGTCCGTGAAGCAGGACGACGCGGAGGCTGCGCTGGCGGAGCCGGGCATCGACGCGTTGATCGTCGAGGCGGCGAGCAATCTGGAGGAGACGCGCCGGCTGCTGGAGTCGCCCGGGCGGCCGCAGCGCGCGCCGCTGCTGATGCTCGTGCGCGCCGAGCAGTTGGCGCACATCGACCCGACGTGGGCCGTGGACGACTTCGCGATCTTGCCGCTGGCCGCCGAGGAGCTGAAGCTGCGCCTCAGGCGCGCCGTCTACCGCAAGACCGGCACCGAGTCCGCGAACGTGCTGCGTAGCGAGGCGCTGGCGCTGGATCTGGCGAACTACAAGGTGTTCGTCGATGACCAGCCGGTGAGCCTGACGTTCAAGGAGTTCGAGTTGCTGCGTTTCCTGATGACCAACCGCGGCAAGGTGTTCACCCGCGAGGCGTTGCTCAACCGCGTCTGGGGTTACGAATACTTCGGCGGCGCGCGCACCGTGGACGTGCACATCCGCCGCCTGCGCGCCAAGATCGAGACCGGCGCCACGGTCTACATCGAGACGGTGCGCAACGTCGGCTACCGCTTCCCGGCCGACAGATAGACCTAGCGTTCCAGGGCGAGGAGCTTCGTGACGCCGGAACCATCCCGGCCTACGACGTACAGCGCCCTTTCGAGGTAGGTATCGTGGTAGAAGGTCAGACAGGAG
>DATDOP010000197.1:0-5646 GCA_035293185.1 Dehalococcoidia bacterium
GTTCCAGACGTCGACGGTGGCGTCGTAGCGCTCCTGGTCGGTGATCAGTCCCATCTGGTACTGCTCGTTGACTTCCTGGATGCGCTTTTCGGCCTCGTGGACGATGACCTGCTTCTCTTCCGGCACCTTGATCTCGCTCACGGACATCGTGACGCCGGACTTGGTGGCGTAGTGGAAGCCGATGTTCTTGATCCGGTCCACGACCTCGGACGTGCCGTCCATGCCAATGACCGTGTAGCACTGCTGGACGACAGACTTCAACGTCTTGCTGTCCAGCAGCTCGTTGACGAAACCGATCTCATCCGGGATCGCCTCGTTGAACAGGATGCGGCCGACTGTGGTGTCGATCATCTTGTTTTCTGTGCGGGCGTCGCGGACGTGGATCAGCGCCTGCAGCTCGAGTATTCCCAGCTCGTAGGCCAGGATGGCCTCCTGGAAGCTGCCGTACGAGCCCTGACCCGTGATCGTCGACTTGGTGTTGAACTCACCCTTGGCGCCATGACGGATCGCCGTCATGTAGTAACAGCCGAGGACGATGTCCAGGCGCGGCGCCACCATCGGGTCGCCGGAGGAGGGGCTGAGCAGGTTCTTGGTGGCGAGCATGACTTGTCGCGCCTCTGCCACCGCCTCGCGGGACAGGGGCACGTGTACGGCCATCTGGTCGCCATCGAAGTCGGCGTTGAAGGCGAGACAGACCAGCGGGTGGATCTGAATCGCGGAGCCTTCGACGAGTACCGGCTCGAAGGCCTGGATGCCCAGGCGGTGCAGAGTCGGGGCGCGGTTGAGCAGCACCGGGCGGGTCTTGATCACCTCGTCCAGCACGTCCCAGACCTCGGGGCGGGCGCGCTCGACGATGCGCTTGGCGCTCTTGATGTTGTGCGCCAGGCCGCGTTCGACCAGGGCGTGCATCACGAACGGCTTGAACAGCTCCAGCGCCATGCGCTTGGGCAGGCCGCACTGGTGCAGCTTCAGCTCCGGACCGACGACGATCACCGAACGGCCGGAGTAGTCGACGCGCTTGCCGAGCAGGTTCTGGCGGAAGCGCCCCTGCTTGCCCTTGAGCATGTCAGACAGGCTCTTTAGCTTGTGGTTGCCGGTACCGGCGACGGCGCGGCCGCGGCGGCCGTTATCGATCAGTGAGTCGACGGCTTCCTGCAGCATGCGCTTCTCGTTGCGGATGATGATCTCCGGCGCGCCGAGCTCCAGCAGCCGCTTGAGGCGGTTGTTGCGGTTGATCACGCGGCGGTAGAGGTCGTTCAGGTCAGAAGTGGCGAAGCGGCCGCCGTCCAGCTGGACCATGGGCCGCAGGTCAGGCGGCAGCACGGGCAGCGCCGTGAGCACCATCCACTGCGGCTTGTTGCCGGACTTGCGCAGCGCCTCCACGACGCGCAGGCGCTTGGTGGCCTGCTTGCGCTTCTGGCCGCTGGTGGATTGCATCTCCAGCTGAAGCTTGGAGCGCATCTTCTCCAGGTCGACGCGGTGCAGGATGGTCAGCAGGGCGTCGGCACCCATCGCGGCGTTGAACACGCCACCGAACTTGTCGGTGAGCTTCTTGTAGTCGGCGTCGGTGAGCAGACGCACCTTGCCGCTCGGGTTCTGCGCGTTGAGCATGTCTGCCGGGTCGCGCAGGTCCTCGAGTTCCTTGAACTCTTCGTCGAACTGCTTGCGGACCGTAGTGCGCTCTTCCTCGATCTTCTTGCGCAGCGGGTCGGCCTCGGAGGCAGCGGTTGAGGTCTTCTCCTGGATGGCGGCGTCGGCGACCAGCTCGACGTCGGCGCGGCGGCGGTTGAAGTCCTCTTCCTGGGCCGCGACGCGTTCCTGCACGGTGGCCTTCAGCGCCTCGACGTGGCTTTCGGTTGTGACTTCGTTGGCGGGGACCACGGTGACGCCGTCGAAGGCAACAGCCTTCTTCTGCAGCGTGCCGACTTCCTTGGCCAGCTTCTTCTCGAGGTCGACGGCCGACTTCATCAGCGCATCCGCCGCCTGCAGCCGCTCGTCTTCCAGGGTCTTCAGCTCAGCCTCGCGGCGCTCCTGCAGGGCCGTGACCTCGGCGTCGCGCTTGCTCTCGACGGACTCGAGCATGTCCGTCCATTCCTTGTCGCGGCGGGCCTGCTCCTTCTCCATCTCCTCGCGCAGGTGCTCGAGGGCGCGCTTCTTCGCGGGCTCATCGACCTGCGTGATGATGTACTGAGCGAAGTAGAGGACGCGCTCCAGGTTGCGGGGCGAGATGTCCAGCAGCAGGCCGAGGCGGCTGGGCGTGCCCTTGACGAACCAGATGTGCGCCACCGGCGAGGCCAGCTCGATGTGGCCCATGCGCTCGCGGCGGACCTTGCTGCGAGCGACTTCGACGCCGCACTTGTCGCAGACGATGCCCTTGTAGCGCACGCGCTTGTACTTGCCGCAGTAGCACTCGAAGTCCTTCTGCGGCCCGAAGATCTTTTCGCAGAACAGGCCGTCCTTTTCGGGCTTGAGCGTGCGGTAGTTTATCGTTTCCGGCTTCGTGACCTCACCGTAGGACCATGACCGCACCTGCTCAGGCGAGGCCAGGGAAATACGGACGGCGTTGAAGTCGTTGACTTCCAGCAATGCCACTGTGGGTTCCTCCCTTGTCTACCGCGATGCTCTTCGCTTGAGTAACCAGTTACCTGTAACAAGTAACAAGAACAACCTTGTCGCCTGCCGGCACTCCAATCTGGTTACGTGTTACTGGTTACCTGTTACTTCGCCTATAGCCGGTCGCCGAGGAAGTCTTCGGACTCAAAGCCGGTGAGGTTGATGCCAATCTGCGGCACGTCTTCGCCGCCGTCGTCCGCGAACATCACCTGCTCTTCGTCTTCGTTGAGCACCTCGACCGCCAGACCCAGGCTTTGCAGCTCCTTGACCAGCACCTTGAAAGACTCCGGGATGCCGGGCTCGAGCACGTCGTCGCCCTTCACGATCGCTTCGTAGGTCTTCACGCGGCCGACGACGTCGTCGGACTTGACGGTGAGCAACTCCTGCAGCGTATGGGCCGCGCCGTAAGCCTCCAGTGCCCAGACCTCCATCTCACCGAAGCGCTGGCCACCCATCTGGGCCTTGCCACCCAGGGGCTGCTGCGTGATCAGCGAGTAGGGGCCGGTGGACCGGGCGTGGATCTTCTCTTCCACCAGGTGGACCAGCTTGAGCATGTAGATTTCGCCCACGGCGACCGGCTGGTCGAAGGGGTCGCCGGTGCGGCCGTCGTAGAGGATCTGCTTGCCGAAGATCGGCGCCGTGAGCCGGCGGCGCAGGGACACTTCTTCCGCCAGCTTCTCCAGGTCCTCCAACGAGGCGTTCCTCTTGACCTTCTCGTCGATGCCGTGGAACCAGATCTCCAGGCAGGCACGCTTGGCCTCACCGTGCAGGCTCTCGTCGAAGACCTTGTTGAAATCGTAGCCCTTGGCCTTAAGCCAGGTTTCCATCACCGGGACGTTCAGGTTCTCGCCCCAGTTCGGCGTCGCTACGCTGATTCCGGCTTCGATGGCGTCTGCCTGGACGGCGAGCCAGGCACGAGCCAAGGCGTCCTCGATGCTGATGTCATCGGCGCCGTCGAAGACCGGCGTGATTGCGCGGAACCCGAGCACGCTGGCCGCCCAGCCGAGGTGCGTCTCCAGCACCTGGCCGACGTTCATGCGGCTCGGCACGCCGATGGGGTTGAGGATGATATCGACGGGGGTGCCGTCTGCGAGGTAGGGCATGTCCTCCACCGGCAGGATGCGGGCGATGACGCCCTTGTTGCCGTGGCGGCCAGCCATTTTGTCGCCTTCGGACACCTTGCGCTTCTGGGCGATGGATACGCGAACCAGCTCGTTGACGCCGGCCGGCAGCTCATCGTGGTCTTCACGGCGGAAGACGCGCACGTCGATCACCTTGCCGTGCTGGCCATGCGGCACCCGCAGCGATGTGTCCTTAACCTCGCGGGCCTTCTCACCGAAAATGGCGCGCAGCAGCTTCTCCTCGGCGGTCAGCTCCGTCTCGCCCTTGGGCGTGATCTTGCCAACCAGGATGTCACCGGCCTGCACTTCCGCGCCGATGCGGATGATTCCTTCCTCGTCCAGGTCCTTGAGCGACTCGTCACCCACGTTGGGGATGTCGCGCGTGATCTCCTCCGGGCCGAGCTTCGTGTCGCGGGCTTCGATTTCGTGCTTCTCGATGTGAATCGAGCTGAACTTGTCGCCGCGGACGATGCCCTCGGAGAGGATGATCGCGTCCTCGAAGTTGTAACCTTCCCAGCTCATGAAGGCGCAGAGCACGCTCTGGCCCAACGCCAGCTCACCCTTGTCCGTAGAAGAGCTGTCGACCAGGCAGTCGCCCTCCTTGACGCGGTCGCCCTTGGTGACCACGGGGCGCTGGTTGAGACAGGTAGCCGCGTTAGAGCGCAGGAACTTCATCACCGGGTAGGTGACTTCCTCGCCCTTGTCGTATTTGACGATGACCTCGCGCGCCGTGGCGCTGAGCACCTCACCGGGGCCATCCGCAACCACGACCTGGCCGGAGTCAACGGCGACCTGGCGTTCCGTGCCCGTTCCGACCAGCGGACGCTCGGGGCGCAGCAGAGGCACCGCCTGCCGCTGCATGTTCGAGCCCATGAGGGCGCGGGGAGCGTCGTCGTGCTCCAGGAACGGGATGAGGGATGTTGCCGTGCTGAGGATCTGCTTCGGCGAAACGTCCATGAAGTCGATATTCTCGGGGTCCATGAACTCGAAACGCTGGCCGTCGCGGACCTCGACTTCTTCTTCGATGAAGTGGCCCTTCTCGTCGATCAGCGCGTTTGCCTGGGCGATGACGTACTGGTCCTCGTCGTCGGCGGCGAGGTAGTGGATCTCGGTTGAAGCGTAGGGGCGCACCTTGACGTGCTTCACGCCGAGGTGTGCCAGCTTCTTCGCCATTTCGTCCGTGACGACGTCGCCGGCGGCGGCCAGCGTCTTCTTGCCCTCGACCACGTCCTCGCGAAGGATGTGGCCGAGCAGCTCCTTCGAGTCGGCGGGCATCTCCCGGACGACGCGGCGGTAGGGCGTCTCGATGAAGCCGTAGTCGTTGATCACGGCGAACGACGCCAGCGAGACGATCAGACCGATGTTCGGGCCTTCAGGCGTCTCGATGGGGCAGATGCGTCCGTAGTGGCTATGGTGCACGTCACGCACGTCGAAGCCGGCGTGATCGCGCGATAGGCCGCCGGGGCCGAGGGCGGAGAGCTTGCGCTTGTGCGTCAGCTCCGCCAGCGGGTTGGTCTGGTCCATGAACTGTGACAGCTGCGATCCGCCGAAGAACTCCTTCATGGCGGCGACAACGGGGCGGATGTTGATCAAGGCGCTCGGCGTCGCCTGGTCGGGGTCGGTGATCGTCATGCGTTCGCGGACGACGCGCTCCATGCGCAGCAGGCCGATGCGGAACTGGTTCTGGATCAGCTCACCCACGGCTCGCACGCGGCGGTTGCCCAGGTGGTCGATCTCGTCGGTCTCGCCGATGCCGTTGTTGAGGCGGATCAGCTCCGCGATGATGCCCTTGATGTCCTCGACCGTGAGGGTGCGCGTCGTCATGGCCGTCTCCAGCTTGAGGCGGCGGTTGATCTTGTAACGGCCCACCTTGAGCAGGTCGTAGCGCCTGGGGTTGAAGAACAGCGAGTTG
>DATDOP010000198.1:0-3588 GCA_035293185.1 Dehalococcoidia bacterium
TTCACGGTCGTCAACGCGACCGACGCGCCGATCAAGGCAGGCTGGTCTTACACGGGCTGCCCGCGCTCCAACGGCCCGCCGCCGCGCTTGCGCGAGTCGGAGCCGATTGCGCCACGCAGCGAGCTCAAGTTCACCACCGTCTCCGGCGGACAGGCCAAGTGCATCATGATCACGAATGAAAAGCAGACCGTCCGTCTCTATCAGCGCTACGTCGACGGCGCGCGCTTCACCGTGAGCCCGGCGGCGGGCCAGCCGGGTCTGGCCGTCGAGGCCGCGCAATCTCCAACCGTGACGCCCTAGGGCCGGCTCACACCGCCGGGGTCTCCGCTTCCGGCTGCTGCGTATAGCCGGAGTGCAGGTGTACCGGGTGCGCCGTCCGCGCCCGGATCCTCAGATTCAGCACCTCCACGAACACCGAGAACGCCATCGCGAAGTAGATGTAGCCCTTCGAGATGTGCTGGTCCAGCGACTCCGCCACCAACGACATGCCGATCAGCAGCAGGAAGCTCAACGCCAGGATCTTCACCGTGGGGTGCTCGTCCACGAAGCCGCTGATCACGCCCGCGGACAGCAGCATCACGCCCACGGCGATCACCACCGCCGCGATCATCACCTCGACGTCGTCGGCTGTACCCACCGCCGTGATCACCGAGTCGAGCGAGAACACCACATCCAGCAGCAGGATCTGCACGATCACCGCCACAAACGAAGGCGCCACGCGTCCGCTGACGTGCCCTTCGCGGCCCTCCAGCTTGTCGTGGATCTCGAACGTGCTCTTGGCTAACAAGAACAGCCCGCCGAGCAGCAGGATCAAGTCGCGGCCGGACAGCTCCTCCTCGAGAATCGTGAAGATCGGCTCCGTCAGCTTGATGATCACGGATATCGAGAGCAGCAGCAGGATGCGGCTGAACATCGCCACGGCCAGGCCGGTCCGTCTGGCGCGCGCTTGATCGGCCTGCGGCAGCTTTCCCGCCAGGATCGAGATGAACACGACGTTGTCGATGCCCAGGACGATCTCCAGCGCGGTGAGCGTGACCAGCGCCACCCAGATCTCAGGGTCAGATATCCACTCCATCGCTGCAGGCCCTCCCGCGCCGGCGTCTAACGGAACGCCGGCGCCACGTCCTCGATAAACTTGTCGCGCAGCTCAGCCGTCTGTCCGGCGCTGAGTCCCGGCGTGAACACGGGCATGATGAACTCGTCGACGCCGGCATCGCGGTAACGGCCGATCAGGTCGCGTATCTCTTCGGTGCTCCCGGCCGTCATCGGCAGCCTCGAAGCCGCCTTCGCCTTTTCGACCGCCGCAGCATCGTCGCTGATCAGCAGCAGCGTCTGCGTCGAGCGCTTGATCGTCCGCGGGTCGCGCCCCACTTCGGCGCAGTGGCGTTCCAGCACGGCCGTCTTCCGCGCCACCACCTCCGGCGAGCCCCAGACGTTCCACTCGTCGGCGAAGCGCGCGGCGATGCGCAGCGTGATCCGCTCGCCGCCACCACCCACCAGCAGCGGCACGCGCGCCTGCGCCGGCTTCGGCATCAGCGGCGCGTCGTGGAACTTGTAGTACTTGCCCTCGAAGGTCGTCTTCTCGTTGTCGAACAGGCTGCGGATGATCTGGATCGACTCCTCGAGGCGGCGCAGGCGGCTACCGACGGTGTAGAACGGAATGTCGTAGGCCGTATGCTCGTTCTCCTGCCAACCGGAGCCGAGCCCCACGACGACGCGGCCGCCGCTGATGATGTCGACCTGCGCCGCCTGCTTCGCCAGCACGCCGGGGTTGCGATACGTGTTGCCCGTGACCATCGTCCCGAGGCGCACCCGCGACGTCAGCGCCGCGATTCCGGCAAGGACGGTCCACGCCTCCTGCACGTGCCCCTGCGAGTCGGCGGGGTTGAGCGGCATGAAGTGGTCTGCCACCCAGATACCGTCCCAGGCCGTCTTCTCGACGTGCCGCGCCTCCGCCACGATGTCCTGCCATGGATTTGCCAGGTTGATCCAGGCGCCGAACTTCATTGGGATCTGTTCCTTCTAGCCGCTGGGAATGCAGAGACTATGTCAGATCAGGCTCGCTGGCGCACCGCGGCCGCGGAAGGAGTGCCAGGCCTCGCGTCTACGACCGATACTGACGGCATGAGGGGTGCAACCAACGTGGTCTTTGTCCGCCGGTTCCTGGCCTGCGCCGTGCTGCTGCAAAGCCTGTTTGTGCTGGCGATCTCGTACTACATGTGGGAGCTGGCCGACCTGTTCTTCTTCGGTTTCGACCGTGGAACCGCCACGCTAGAACAACGGCTTCAGGTGGCCTCGCCCTTTGCCATCGTCGCACTCTGGCTCGCCGCCGCAACGGTTGCAATCTGGCAGGTGGGTGAGGCGCGGTCGACCCCCTTCGCCTGGCTCAAGCACTTCTCCATCGCGAGCCTACTGCCAACAAATGTCTCAATTGTTCTGTTCTCTTGGGTGCCCGTGCCGTTTACCCCTGACCTCGTTTTCGTTCTCGTCGGCTTGAGCATGGGAGCGGTAGGTGCGGCCTACGTCGTCCTGGCACTTATGGTCTTCGCCGGCCCGCTTCGCGATCAGCCCAGGACGGCGCAGGCACCGCCTACGTAAGCGTTCGCCCGCCTTGCGACTACACGACACGCCAACCTATACTCGCCGTAGCGGGCACATAACGGACCGGAGTGAACCGACTTGGCCTACAAGATCATCGAGACCTGCATCGGCTGCACCGCCTGCACCAAGCGCTGCCCCACGGAGGCCATCACCGGCTCCCGCAACCAGATCCACCAGATCGACCCCGACCTCTGCATCGACTGCGGCGCCTGCGGCGTGGTCTGCCCGCCCGAGGCCATCCTCGACGAGCTTGGCGACGTCTGCCGCACCTTCCCGCGCAAGGACTGGCCCAAGGCGATGGTCGTCACCGACAACTGCATCGGCTCCGGCTGCGAGCTGTGCATCCAGGTCTGCCCCTTCGACGCCCTCGAGCTCGACCTCTCCGGCGGCAAAGTCGGCGACTTCTTCGGCGTCGCCAGCGTGATCGAGCGCCGCTGCACCGGCTGCCGTCTTTGCGAGCAGTCCTGCGGCTGGAGCGCCATCTACATCGACCCGCCGCGGGAGATGCAGAAGAAGCTCGTCTGGCCCGAGGAAGAGGCCCCAGCGGAAGAAGCCACGCCGGCCGCCGCCGAGACCTAACACGGACGCAACGCCGTTTTGCAGACGTACCGTATGGGCGCACGGCCGTGCGCCCTTACGACGTACCGTCTCCTAATCCATCGCGTCTCAAGCCGGCTTCTCGCCTCTTACCCCCCGCTGCGCTAGCCTTCCTCCGTGCCCGAACCCTCGATCAAGGTCAAGCTGCTGCGACCCGGCGCGCGCCTGCCCGTCTTCGCCACGCCCGGCGCCAGCGGCCTCGACCTCTACGCCTGCCTCGCGGCGCCGATCGAACTCTCGCCGGACGTCACGCTTGTGCCCACCGGCATTGCAGTTGAGGCGCCACGCGGTTACGACCTGCAGATCAGGCCTCGCAGCGGCCTCGCCCGCCGCGGGGTTGACGTGATCCTGGGCACGCTGGACTCCGACTACCGCGGCGAGGTCTTCGTC
>DATDOP010000199.1:0-2071 GCA_035293185.1 Dehalococcoidia bacterium
TCAGCCCAAGGTTGAGGGCTCCCAAACCACGATCGGCGCCGGAGGGCGCTACGACGGCCTGATCGAACAGCTGGGCGGCCGGCCGACGCCGGGGACCGGCTTCGGGACGGGGCTGGAGCGGATCATCCTCAACCTGAAAGCGCAGGGCCTGGGGCCGGAGCCGCCGGCGGCGCCCGACGCGTTCCTGGCGGTGGCGGACGAGGCCGCGCAGGGACGGGCGCTGACGCTGGCGCGGGCGCTGCGCAAGGCCGGCGCGACGGTGATCGCGGGGACGGCGGGCCGCAGCCTGAAATCGCAGATGCGCCAGGCGAACTCGCTGGGGGCGAAGTACGCGCTGGTGCTGGGCGAGCGGGAGCTGGCGGACGGCAGCGTGACGGTGCGCGACCTGACAGACGGCTCACAGGAGACGGTGCCGGTGGGAGACGCGGCGGGGCGCATACTGAGCTCATAACATATCTGTTATAATGACCAGTGAGCAGCCGTGGGCCATAGAGTTCTACCGCGATGAACGCGGCGTCGCGCCGGTTGAAGAGTTTCTGAGTAAGCTCGACTCGGGCATGAGGTCGAAGGTCTCGCGGGCACTGGGCATCCTCGAGGCGCTGGGACCCCGGCTTCCGATGCCCTTCGCTCGACCCGTCGTCGGGTATCGATTTTGGGAATTGCGAGTGCAAACAGGAGGAAACCAGACCCGCGTTTTCTACGTCGCAGTGAAAGGACGCCGCATCGTGTTGCTGCACGCTTTCGCAAAGAAGACGCAGCGGACCCCAGCACGAGAACTGGACATCGCCTCAAGGCGCTGGAGCGAGGTCCTCAGGGAGAGCAAATGAGTGAGTTCGACAGGTTCGTCCAGGAACAACTGGATACGGACCCGAGGTTTCGTCAGGAGTATGAGAGGCTCGCGCCCCTTTACGACGCGATTTCGGAGAGCATCAGGTATCGGGTTGAACAAGGGCTGACGCAGAAACAGCTGGCGCAAAGGATGGGAAAGCAGCAGCCAGCCATCGGCCGGTTCGAGTCTGGGCGAGTCTGGCCTTCGTTGCGATTTCTGCAAGAGCTGGCCGAGGCGATGAATGCGCGGCTCATCCTGAATTTCCAACCCCTTGACGAGGTCCGGCGAAAGGCGACAAGGGTAGCTGAAGGCAAGGCACGTTACTCATCCGGCAGGTAGCTATAATTGAAAGTGCGGGGCCCCCTTTTGACCGGGGGCCTTTGCGTTGAGAATCGATATGCAAGACAAACTCAGAGCAATTGAAGAGCGGTTTGAGGCGATCACGGCGGAGATGGCCAATCCCGACGTGCTCGCCGATTACCAGAAGCTGCAGGAGATGAACAAGGAACGCGCCGCCCTGGAAAAGGTCGTCTCGGTCTTCCGGGAGCTGCGTGGCGTCGACGAGCAGATCGAAGAGGCGCGCGCGCTGGCCGACGGAGGCGACGCCGAAATGGCGGCGCTGGCTCATGAAGAGCTGGCCGAGCTGGAGCCGCGCCGCGAGCACCTGGCGCGCGACCTGCAGCTGTCGCTGCTGCCACCCGACCCGCACGACGACCGCAACGTGATCGTCGAGATCAGGGGCGGCACCGGCGGCGAAGAGGCGGCGCTGTTCGCCGGCGAGCTGTACCGCATGTACTCGCGTTACGCGGAAAAGAAGCGCTGGCCCATCGAAGTGATCTCAGCCAGCGAGAGCGAAAAGGGCGGCTTCAAGGAGATCGTCTTCGAGGTGCACGGCAAAGGCGCCTACTCGCGGCTCAAGTTCGAGAGCGGCGGGCATCGAGTGCAGCGCGTGCCGGAGACGGAGGCGCAGGGCCGGATCCATACGAGCACCTCGACGGTCGCCGTGCTGCCGGAGGCGGATGAGATCGAAGTCGAGATTGACGAGAAGGACATCAAGACGGACATCTACCACTCGGGCGGCGCCGGCGGTCAGAACGTGAACAAGGTGGCGACCGCGGTGCGCCTGACGCACATCCCTTCGGGCATCGTGGTGCAGTGTCAGGATGAGCGCACCCAGGGCAAGAACCGCGTGAAGGCGATGAACGTGCTGCGGGCGCGCCTGCTGCAGATGAAGGAAGACGC
>DATDOP010000200.1:0-3726 GCA_035293185.1 Dehalococcoidia bacterium
CCCGGCGCCCGCCCCATGGACTTCACCGGCCGTCCGATGGCCGGCTTCATCTACGTCGACCGCGCCGCCGTCGAGTCAGCTGAAGGACTTCGCGAGTGGCTCAACGAGGCGCTCGGCTTCGTCGAGGAGCTGCCTCCCAAGTCGGGGTCAAAGTCCACGAAAACTAGAGCGAAGCCCTGACTGTCCTGGGTCTTCGCCGTCTCCGTCTCAGGCGCTGGACGCCACATGCGCCCTTTTAGCGGGGTCCGGGGTGTCCCCGGTCTTCCAACGCCACGGGAGTCGACGCTGCCTGCGCCCCTTTAGCGGGGTCCGGGG
The DNA here is from genome assembly GCA_035293185.1 of Dehalococcoidia bacterium. GTDB lineage: Bacteria > Chloroflexota > Dehalococcoidia > DSTF01 > WHTK01 > WHTK01. Next base: position 316 of record DATDOP010000200.1, read on the forward strand.
TGTCCCCGGCCTTTCAATGCCACGGGAGTCGACGCTGCCTGCGCCCTTTTAGCGGGGTCCGGGGTGTTCCCGGTCTTTCAATGCAATGCCACGGGCGACGCTGCCTGCGCCCCTTTAGCGGGGTCCGGGGTGTCCCCGGCCTTTCAATGCAAAGGTCCGGGGTGTCCCCGGTCTTTCAATGTCGACAGGATCAAAGGCAGCGCGATCAGCGGCCCGATCGCCAGGAACAGGAACGCGGGCCGGTAGTTCGCCGTCTGGTCGTACAAGAACCCGGCGATCAGCGGCCCGACGAACGCGCCCATCGTCGAGGCCGTGAACAGCATCCCCTGGATCGTCCCGTATGCCTTCAGCCCGAAGTACTCTGCCTGCATTGCGGCCCGCAGCGGCACCGCCGCCCCGAAGCCGATGCCGAAGAACGGCAGCACGTAGATCAGCTGCCAGCTCTCGTGCACCGTGGAGAACAACGCCAGCCCCGCCGCTATGCAGACCAGCGCGGCCGCCGTGAGCAGCGCCTTCGAGTAGCGGTCAGCGGCCGTCCCGAAGGCCAGCCGTCCCGCCAGGCTGATCGCCGTCATGATCGTCATGCTCGCCGCCGCGAACGAATCGGACGTGTGCACCTGCTCAACCAGGAACGGGATCTGGTGCACGATAATCGCCGTCGTCGCGAAGTTGCTCAGCGCGAAGGTCAGCGCCACCTTCCAGAACAGCGTCGAGCGCAGCGCCTCCGCCCCGGTCAGCTCTCGTCCGGGCGCCGGCACCGTGGCTCCCGCGCCGCTGCCTCCCGCGACCGATGCGTCCTCCGTGTCCCCGTCGACGCGCAGGCCCAGGTCCTCCGGCCGGTCGCGCATGGTCAGCGCCAGAGGCACACAGACGATTAGCTGGATCACGCCCACGGCCACCAGCGCGTGTCGCCAGCCGAATTCGTCGATCAGCTCCGCGAACACGATCGCCGCCAGGCCGCCCATGCCTCCCCCGAACGTCATCAATCCCAGCGCCCGCCCGCGATAGCGCCGGAACCACTTCGCGATGATCGTCGCGGCGTTGGCGCCCCCGGTCGCGCTCATCCCCACCGCGATGATGAAGATCGCCACGTAGAAGCCGGCCAGCGACTCCACACGGCTCAGCAGCACGAAGCCGATCGCCACGATCACGATGCCGACCGCGGTCAGGCGCCGCACGCCCACCCGGTCGACGAGCACGCCCACCAGCGGCGCCGCCACGCCACCCACCTCCGTACGCAGCGAAAAGCCAACGGAGACGGCGGCCCGGCTCCAGCCGAACTCAGCCGTCAGCGGCCCCACCAGCAGCCCGAATCCGTAGAAGAACGTCCCCGCGGACAGGAAGACAATCGACGCCGCCGCGAAGACGATCCACCAGCCGTAGTAGATGCCGGAGCGGCGCAGCAGGCCGGCCAACGCGATGGCGCTAGACCTTCGTCTTGACTTCGGTCACCGGCTCCAACACGGTGCTCTCCGCGCCGCTCTGACCTGCCTGGTTGATCGAGAAGTGCGCCATGCCTGTCGTCTCGGTGGCGCCGTGCCAGTGCTTCTCGCCCTCCGGGATCACGATCACGTCTCCCGCCTCGATGACGTGCTCCGCCTGCTCGCTTGCCACGATTCCCTTCCCCTCGAGCACGATCAGCCCCTGCTCGAAGGCATGCCTGTGCCACTTCGTGCGGCCGCCGGGCTCGAAGCGCACGAGATTGATCCGCAGCGACTTGCCGTGCTGCTCGGTGATGTGCGGGTGCTGGTGCACCCGGCCCGTGAACATGTCGCGCGTGCTCAGCTGCGGGTTTGCGTCTTTGCCCTTCGAGACGTGCATGCTGCCTCCTCAGTCGTGAATCGCGGGGACGGTGCCCCGATTCTAGCCCCGCGCCCCCGCTGCTTCTAATCGCAAACGCCCGGACGGTATGCCCGCCTACCCGCCTGCCCGTATGCCCGTCTGCCCGTATGCCCGTATGCCCGTATGCCCGTATGCCCAACGTAATGCGCGCATACGAAAGGCGTTCTCTCTATTAGGCGCAGGGATGGCGCAGGCACGCAGACGCAACGGCAAGGAAGCCAATGCTGGACCGCCTCTTCTCCTCCTTCTTCTCACTGCTGGCCGCAGCAATGCGCGCCGGCTCCAACGAGCGCGGCCAAACGGGCATGGAAATCGCCCTGGTCGGCGTGGTCTGCGCCTCCTGCGTCCTGGGAGCTGCCGTCATCACAACCGGCGAGGAGGCCAGTCAGCAGCTGGAGAGCGTCTTCCGTTCCGGAATGCAGCGCGCCAGCGGCACGCTGGTCGTCAACGGCACCGTCATCGCTACCGCCGATGGCGCTCCGCTCCAGGCGGACGAAATCGTCCTCACCCTCAGCGTGATCGGCAGGCCCGGACCGGTGCAGCTCGACCGCGCCGCGGCCGGAGAGCGCCTCGTCGTCGCCTTTCGCGGCGAGACCGCTTTTGACCCGGACGTCCCCTACACGGCCGGCGAAATCGCCGGTGACGCTGACGGCCTGCTGGAAGCCGGAGAGACCGTCGTGCTCCGCGTCGCTGTCTCTGGAATCGCTGACGGCACCGTGGCGATTGGTCCTTCGGACGCCTGGACCCTGGAGATCAGCGCGCCCTTTGGCGGCATCGTCGAGGTCTCGCGCACCATGCCCTTCGCCCTCGACCGCGTAAACGCCCTGCGCTGAACCTCACGCCGCGTCGATAAGCATTGGATGCGAACCTGGCTTGCCGCCGCTCTGACCCTTGCTGTCCTCGCCGGCGGTTGCGCTGCGCCGCGCGCCCAGTCGGCGTTCGGCCCGCCGCCGCGCGACGAATTGCTCCAACCCCTGATCGCTGACTCTGACGTTCTGGAAGGCGTCCGCGTCGACGCGAACACCTGGCTCAAGACCTACCCCGTCAGCGCTGAAGGCGGGCTCGCCTCGATACGCCGTCAGCTGGATCGCCTCGGGCCCAACTCAGACGTGACCGGCCGGCGCTTCGATGGGCTGACAACGTGGGCGCTACGCTGGGCCTTCAATTACGACCAGACGTCCACCGGCTGCCGCGTGCGCAGCGCCACCATCCAGGTCGAAGCCGTGATCACTTTGCCAGAGCTTCAGACCGAGGATGCCCTGCCCCCAGGGGAGCTCGACCTCTGGCGAGACTACGCGGCAAAGCTGCGCACCCACGAGGACGGCCACGTCAACATCTACCTGACCGCCGCTCACGAGCTGCGCGACCAGTTCCTGAGCACCGCGCCCATGCCCGACTGCCGTAGCCTGGCGCTTGTCCTCGGCCGGAAAGGCGACGCCATGATCGAGACCATTCGCTACAACGACCGCCTCTACGACGCCGCCACCGGGCACGGCGCCGTCTTCCCCTGACAGCCGCCGCCAGCATTACGCACCAGAGTTCGTTTTGACCAATCAGACGCCTTAGGCG
>DATDOP010000201.1:0-3635 GCA_035293185.1 Dehalococcoidia bacterium
GTGGAGCAATCCCGGCAGGTGGGAATGATGGTCGACCGTGGTCACTTTCAGGTCAATCGACCCAACGACCGATGGTCAGAGGGGACGTGCCAAAAGAAAACACTACAGATTCGCGCGGAATGTGTCAACCGCGTTGCGCCCGCCCGGAGCTGGACTCGCAGCCTGTGTCCTTTGGCGCTACAAATCCGCTATTTCACGCGGCCGCGCATCGACAGAAACGCCATTGTCATCGTCAGCGCCCCGAACACTACAACCGCCAGGATCGCCTCCGAAAGCGCGCCGGTGTCCCAGCCCTGCATCGATAGCGAGCGCATGCCTTTGAGCACGTAGGTCATCGGGTTCAGCGTCGCCGCCACCTTCAGCCAGCCCGACAGCGCCTCCAGCGGCGCGAACGCGGTGGTCAGGAACATCAGCGGGATGAACAACGTCCAGATGCTCTGCGTGGCCTGCGAGTTGCCGGTCTTCAGCGCCACCGCGAACCCGATGGCCGAAAACGCCAAACCCCAGACGCTCAGGATCAGGATCATCGCGACCATGCCCGGCAGCCCGGTCTCGAAGTGCAGGCCGGCCGGCACGGCCACGGCCAGGACGATCGCGCCCTGGAGCATGATCCGGAAGAAGTCGGCGCCCATCGCGCCGATCAGGATCGCCAGGCGGTTGGCCGGCGTCAGCAGCAGCTTGTCGAAGTAACCGCTCTCGATGTCGGCGACCATGTTCAGGCCCGCGCTGCCGCTCTGCACCGCGAACAGGATGCCCACCGGCACCTGAAACGCCTGCCAGTTCTCGATGCCCGAGCGTGTCGCAAACTCCTCCAACGACCCGACCATCACGAAGTAGAAGAAGATCGGCACCATCAGGTTCGGGATCAAGTACGCGGGCGTGCGCAGCACGGTACGGATCTCCCGCTTGCCCAGGAGCACCGTCGCGCGCAGCGTCTCGCCCCAGAAGTTCCAGGCCGGTAGCGGCCGCGCCGCCGTCATTTCAGTGGTTGCCATCGCTGTTGTCCTCACTCGTCGCGGCTGCCGCGCCTTCCAGGCGCGAGCCGGTTGCCTTCAAGAACACCTCATCCAGGCTCGGCTGCGCCACGGATACGGCGCCCAGTTCAACATTCGCGCCGTCCAGCAGGCGGATGACCTGCGCCACGGCCTGCGTCCCGTCCTCCACGAACAGCGTCAGGCTGGAGCCGTTCGCCCGTGTCTCGCGCAGCCCCTCCAGCGTCGAGAGCAGCGACTTCGCCGGCTCGACCATGCCGTAACCGACGTGCACCGTGACGACGTCTGACCCTACCGACGCTTTCAGCTCCGCAGGCGTGCCCTCCGCCACCACGTATCCGTGGTCGATAATCGCCACCCTGTCGGCGAGGCGGTCCGCCTCTTCCAGGTAATGCGTGGTCAGGAAGACCGTCATGCCGCGCTGGTTCAGGCGCTGGACCTCCTGCCACACGGACTGCCGGCTCGCGGGGTCCAGGCCCTCGGTCGGTTCGTCCAGGAACAGGATGCGCGGCTCGTGCACCAGGGCGCTGGCCAGGTCCAGGCGGCGCTTCATGCCGCCGGAGTAGGTCTTCACGTTGCGCTCCGACGCGTCCGTCAGGCCGACAAGCTCCAGCATCTCCTGCGCGCGCCGCTTCGAATCCGTGGTCGACAAGCCGCAGAGCTGCGCCTGCAGCTGCAGCAGCTCCCGCCCCGTCGATAGCGGGTCGAGGCCCGCCTCCTGCAGCGCCACGCCGATCGTCCTCCGGATGGCGTGCTGATCCTGCAACAGGTCGAAGCCGGCCACGGTGGCACGCCCTGAGGTCGGCCGCAGCAGCGTGGTCAGCATGCGAACCGTCGTCGTTTTGCCGGCGCCGTTGGGGCCAAGGAAGGCAAACATCTCGCCCTCCTCGACCTGCAAGTCGATTCCGTCCACGGCGATGATTTCGTCGCTGTACTCCTTGCGTAGCCGTTCGGTTTGTATTGCGCGCAACTGGTGTTTCCTTCTAGCGAATCAGGTACCCCACCATCCTAAGAGGGCAGTCCTGACAGCGTGTTGTCAGTAAGTAGATACGCTTGCGATCATTGCTGACAGCATCGTGACAGCAGAGACGGCGTCCAGGGCCGGCGTGTGACCGCCCTGCCTGCTCTTTAAGTTGAGCAGCCCTTCCATTGTCGCCTGCCGGAGCGTCGCGTGCACCTCACCTTTGCCGGATTCAGGCCTCCGTCGAAAGTCGGAGGCCGGGCAGCCGCGGTCTGGAATCGTTGCCTTGCTTCCATGTCTTACCCCTCTTTGTCCGAAGTCTGTTCGAGGTGCTGTGCCAGCCGGTCCAGCCGCTCGCCCCACAACCGGCGATACGGCTCCAGCCAGGCCTCCACCTCCGCCAACGGTGCCGCCCTGACGTGATACAGGCGCCTCTGCCCATCCACCCGCGCCTCCACGAAGCCCTCGTCGCGCAGCACGCGCAGGTGCTTCGAGACCGCCGGCTGGCTCATGGCAAGATTGTCAACCAACTCCCCCACGGACCGTTCATCGTCTCGCACCAGGTCCAGGATCCGCCGCCGCGTCGGCTCGGCCAGCACCTCGAAAGCATTCACCGCCGAAGTATGCTCTTCTAGTTATATGCCTGTCAAATCATGTGAAACCCGCAGTCGACTCCCCCTATGCCCGTATGCCTCCATGCCCGTCTGCTCGTCTGCCCGTATGCCCGTATGCCCGTATGCCCGTATGCCCGTATGCCCGTGTGCCCGTACCCGGGGGGCGTACACTGAACCCATGCCCAACCGCCTCGCCAACGAGACCAGTCCCTACCTCCTGCAGCACAAAGACAACCCGGTCGACTGGTTCGCCTGGGGCGAAGAGGCGTTCGCGGCGGCGCGCGCCGCGGACAAGCCCGTCCTGCTCTCCGTTGGCTACTCGGCCTGCCACTGGTGCCACGTCATGGCCCACGAGTCGTTCGAGAACGAACGCATCGCCGGGCTGATGAACCAGCTGTACGTCAACATCAAGGTCGACCGCGAAGAGCGCCCGGACGTCGACAACATCTATATGCAGGCCGTGCAGTCGCTCACCGGCCGCGGCGGCTGGCCCATGACCGTCTTCCTGACGCCGGACGGCGTGCCCTTCTACGGCGGCACCTACTTCCCGCCCGACGACCGGCAGGGCATGCCCGGCTTCCCGCGACTGCTACGCGCCGTTTCCGACGCCTTCAAGGAGAAGCGCGGCGACATCGACCGCGCCGGCCAGAACCTGCTGCAGGCCATCGGCGCGCCCTCACGGCTGCAACCCGGCGACACTCTGCTCACGCCCGCCCTGCTCGACGATGCGGGCGAGGCGATGCTGCGCGCCCACGACCCCGACTTCGGCGGCTTCGGCAGCGCGCCCAGGTTCCCCCAGGCCATGACGCTCGACTTCCTCATGCGCTGGCACAAGCGCTCGAAGCGCCCTTCCGCGCTCGAGGCGGTGCACAAGACGCTGCGCTCCATGGCCCAGGGCGGCATGTACGACCAGGTGGGCGGCGGCTTCCACCGCTACTCGACCGACGCTGTCTGGCTCGTCCCCCACTTCGAGAAGATGCTCTACGACAACGCCCTGCTCGCGCGCACCTACCTGGACGCCTGGAAGCTGACTCAGGAGCCCTTCTACCGTCAGGTCACCGAAGAGAC
>DATDOP010000202.1:0-3444 GCA_035293185.1 Dehalococcoidia bacterium
AAGTTCGCCGACGTGCCCAAGGAGACCGGCGTCATGGTCCACCGCGGCCGCACCCTGGACGGCCTCGGCTTCTACCTCAGCGAGATCATCGAGAAGGCAGACCCGCCCTCCGCCGACGTGGTCAAGGTCCTCAAGGAAACCAACACCCACGTCCTGATCAACTACCTGCCCGTCGGCAGCGAAGAGGCCACGAAGTGGTACGTGGAGCAGGCAATGCAGGCCGGCTGCGCGATCATCAACTGCATGCCCGTATTCATCGCCTCGGACCCCACGGGCTACTGGCCCAAGCGCCTTCTCGACGCCAACGTCCCGATCATCGGCGACGACATCAAGTCGCAGGTCGGCGCAACGATCGTCCACCGCACCCTGGCGCACCTGTTCATGAACCGCGGCGTGCGCATCGACCACACCTACCAGCTCAACTTCGGCGGCAACACCGACTTCCTCAACATGCTCGAACGCTCCCGCCTGATCTCGAAGAAGATCTCCAAAACGCAGTCCGTCACCTCGCAGATCGACTACCCGATGCCCCCCGGCGACGTCCACATCGGCCCCAGCGACCACGTCCCCTGGCTCACCGACCGCAAGTGGGCCTACATCCGCCTCGAAGGCACCAGCTTCGGCGACGTCCCGCTCAACGTCGAGCTCAAGCTCGAGGTCTGGGACAGCCCCAACTCCGCCGGCGTCGTCATCGATGCCATCCGTTGCGCCAAGATCGCCCTCGACCGCGGGCTCAAGGGCCCGATCACCGAGCCCTCCGCTACCTTCATGAAGTCGCCCCCCCAGCAGTTCACCGACGAGCAGGCCCACGAAAACCTCGAAGCCTTCATCCGCGGCGAACGTTAGCCACCGGCACCGGGCTTACGCACGAACCCCGTAGGGGCGCGCGGCCGTGCGCGCCTACGGCCCATCGTCTGGTCACCCGCTCACTCGGTCCGCCATCACCAGCAAGCTCACCGCTTGGCTCCACGCTCCCGATGCCGCAGGTTTCAACCTGCGGTGTTGTACCCCCGTCCAGCTGAACCAAGCCTCGTCATCTTGGTCCGACTTGAAGGCAGCGTTCTCGGGGCCGCAGCCCCATCCTGAGCCCCGTCGAAGGGCGCAGCCCGGCAGGCGCAGCAAGCGCGGCTCCTTAGAAGATGGCTCGCCTCTGCGCCGATGCCGCAGGTTTCAACCTGCGGTGTTGAACCCCCCTCACAACTCCCTGACGCCCGCCAGAGGCGCATAACCACCGAATCCGCCATACTTGAGCCCAATGAGCGCCCCCTGGCGAAACCTCCGCTGGTTCGTGGCTTACTGGATCTCCCGGACCGGGGCATTGCTCGGCCGCTTCATCCCCGCCGGCTTCTGGTACACCCTCGCCGACCCCTGCGCCGACCTCTGCTACGTCTTCGCCCGCCAGAAGCGCCGCGTCCTGCAGGCGAACCTGCGCCGCGTCGTCGGTGAGCAGCAGGCTCCCGCCGCCGCCCGGCGCGTCTTCCGCAACTTCGCCCGTTACGTCATCGATTTCTACCAGCTGCCGTCTCTGAGCAGAGACGCCCTCTGCCGCCGCATCGAGTTCCACGACTGGCGCAACCTCGGCGAAGCCCTGAAACCCGGCGCCGGCGGCATCTTCGTCACCATGCACCTCGGCCAGGCCGAGCTCGGTGCCGGTGCCCTCGCCGCCTACGGCCACACGCCTTATGCGATTGCCGAGTCGCTCCTCTACAAGCCCATGAACGACTTCATTCAGGGACTGCGCCGCGACCTCGGCATGAAGGTCATCCCCGCCAACAAGGCGAAGATGGGCGTCCTGCGCTGCCTCAACCGCGGCGAAGCCCTCTGCATGATGGTCGACGTCGTCCAGCCCGGCGATGGCGTCCTCGTCGATTTCTTCGGCGTCCCCGCCGAGTTCTCCAGCGCGCCCGCCCGCATCGCCATCCGCACCGGTGCGCGCGTCATGCCCGGCGTCGTAGCCAGGGCGCCCGGCGACCGCATGAAGCTCTTGCCCTGCATCGACTTCGGTCTGCGCTACGAGACCACCGGCGACGAGGAGGCAGACGTACGCGCCCTGACCCAGCAGATCGCCCGCTCCCTCGAAGCCTTCGTGCGGCAGTTCCCGGATCAGTGGTTCGCCTTCCGGCAGGTGCTGCGCGAGAGCGAACAGCAGGAATCGGTTCAGAAGAAGTGGAAAACACGCAGGGTGACTGGCGCCTCTGGTCTCTAAAGGCGGGCATGTGGCTGGGCAACGTCCTGCCCAGCCCGGTTGCCTACGCCCTCGCCCGGCTCGCGGCCGATCTCGCCTACCGCTTCCGTGACGACGCCCGCGCCGCTGTCCAGGACAACATGCGCCACGTCCTCGGCCCGGACGCCCCGCAGGCCGGCGTAGACGCCGCCGCCCGCGAGGCGTTTCGCAACGTCGCCCGTTATTATGTCGACCTGATTCGCCTCTCCCGCATGGACCTGCGCGGCATGATCGGCAGGCAGGTGCGACTCCACAACCTCGAACGCCTCAAGGCGCCCATGTCGCAAGGACGCGGCGCCGTTGCCGCCACCGCCCACTTTGGCAACATGGAGCTCGCCGTCCAGGTGAGCGCCCTGGTCGGCGTCGATACCCTGGTGCTCGCCGAGCCGCTGCAGCCCCCAGCCTTCGCCGACGCCATGCGCCGCCTGCGCTCGACCTCCGCGGTGCGCTACGAGGACGTCAGCTTCCGCGCCGTCGCCGACTCGCTGCGCCACCTGCGCGCCGGCAAGTGCCTGGCGATCGCCTGCGACCGCGACATCCAGGGCAACGGCGAGCCCGTCGAGTTCTTCGGCGTCGCGACGCCGGTACCCCTCGGCGCCGTCGAGCTGGCGGCGCGCACCGGCGCAGCGCTCATCCCCTGCTACTGCCGCCGCGCCGAAGACGGCGGCTTCGACATCTTCTTTGAAGACGAAGTCCCGTTGGTAAAGACCCATGACCCCAAGGCTGACGCCCTCGTCAACGCCCGCCGCCTCCTCGCCGTCGCCGAGACCTGGATCAGGGCAGACCCCGGCCAGTGGATGCCCCTCGAACGCATCTGGGCTCCTGCCGGCACGCAACGACGAGTCCCCTCTCCCGGGGGAGAGGCTTAGGGTGAGGGGATTCAACCACCTCGGCCATCCACTCTCCCCGTCACCCACTTTCCCTGTCATCCCGACGCCAGGAGGGATCTAGCCCCGTCAGAAACGCCACTGCGTACTCGGCGGGAGGACACGGCCTGTCTCCGAGGTCAGCCTGGCCTCAAGGTCGCACCCCATGGCAGCGCACCAACCGCGAAGCTGCAGAATTCATCCTGCAGAGTGCGTCCCCTTCACCAACACCCTGAGTGCCCGTCTGCCCGTCTGCCCGTCTGCCGCTAGAATAGGCCCTGCATGGGCAAGGCTGACCTCCACATCCACACCCGCGACGGCGACGGCCTCGACTCCATCGAGGCGATCTTCCAC
>DATDOP010000203.1:0-30578 GCA_035293185.1 Dehalococcoidia bacterium
GTCGACGGGCGCATCGAAGCGCGCAGGGTGGTTCACGCTTCACTCGCAGGTGACCACCGCGCGGTGGACGGCTACCGCGGTAGCGTCTACCTGGCTGAGCTGGACCGGCTGCTGCAGGAGCCGGAAAGCCTGTGAACGACGAGCAGGTACGCGAGAAGGTGCTCGGCATCCTGGCGAGCCTGGCGCCGGAGATGGACGTCCTTACGCTGAAGCCGGATGTGCGCCTTCGAGATCAGATGGACATCGATTCGATGGATTTCCTTAACTTCCTCATCGGCGTCGACGCGGAAATCGGCATCGATATCCCAGAGGCCGACTACTCGAAACTCGCCACCCTGAACTCCATCTACAGCTACCTGCGGGAGAAGCTGCCGGCGAGGGGCTAGGCGACGCGGCGGTTTGGGTCGAAGGGCCTATCCCATCGATGCCTGCAGAAATGAAGGTCTGTCCGAATGCGGCCAGCGTCCCCCGCTGCGCACCCGTTGCAGTCAACACGCCCCGGACTGCGCTCGCCACTGCACGGTTTCGTCGATGTCGACAAAAGCTCCATCGGTACGGGTCAATTCTCAGATCAGAGGATTCCCGGCCTCCTCGTCCAGACTCTAAAGTTGCCGAAGGGTCCCCTCCAATGGGCCGCTCGGCCGTAGTCGACCTTGGTCCTTTCAATTACCTTGCGAAGGTGAGAACGACACGAAAGCGAGAACGGCCTTTCGTTGAATGGAGCGAGAAAAGTGATTCTTGTCACGACAGATGGTTCGCAGCGGTCCACCAATGTGCTCTCTCACGCCGTGGCACTCGCACGCATCTGTAAAGAACAGATCAGCTTATTGCGCGTATTCGATCCCGCTGAACTGGCCTCTGAGCTCAACTCCAGGTGGCCTGCCGCGCTCAAGCGCGAAGTGGAAGCCCTTGAGCAAGGCATGGATCGGTTGCTTGAGACAGCTTCAGTTAGCGGCGAGACTCACGCGGAACCGCTTCTCAAAGGTGAAAGCGTCCCGCAAGCTATCCTCCGATTTGCTGCACAAACGGACACAAGCCTCATCGCTATGGACTCAAGGGGGCACGGGGCCATTCGTCATGCACTCCTCGGGAGCGTCGCAATGGAGGTTATCGCTCACTCGCCGCTCCCCGTGATGGTGACAGGATCCGAAATCGGTCCCGTCGACGTCAAGGACTCTTATGTCATCGTCGCTACTACCGACTGCTCATCAGCGTCCGAGCAGGTATTCCATGCCTTGGAGGCAATCTGGGCACTTCCGCAGGTCAGCGTCGCCTTGACTAACGTCTATGTGCCAGCGCTGGCAGATCGAGGGGACCAAGCGGAAGTACAAGGACGCTACGAACTCCTGGCAGATATCCAGCGTAGATTGCTGTCCGGCGCCAGGTGCGAGCTCATCGTGCGGCGAGCCCGCGACCTTACAATGTCGGAGAGCTTGGTTCTTGATACTGCACGCGACATGAAAGCGAGCACCATCGCCATGTCAACTAAAGGCCACAGCGCCAAACGCCACGTAGTCTTGGGCAGCTTCGCTGCTGCCGTTCTCGGACGCTCGCCATTGCCGGTCATTCTGGTGAAGGCTTGAGTGTTCACTACGGCCGCAGGTCGTAGATAGCCCAGAGGCCACCAGCGTACGCGACCAGCATCAGAACGGCTGCTAGGTCCATGGGTAAGCGTCCGCGTTCTGCCTTCAAGACGATCGCAGATGTCCCTATCGCCATCAAGAAGATCGCTGCTGTCGCGGCGATCTGAAGGTCAGGTCCCGCTGTTGAAAGAAGACTTCCGGGCCCGTAAGCAAGCTCCAGCGGCAACAGAAGCGCCATGTTAGTGGCGTTGCTACCCATGAGGTTAGCGATTGCGAGGTTGAAGGCACCGATTCGTATAGCGGCGATGGAGACCGAGAGTTCGGGCAGTGAGGTTACCAGTGCGAGAGCGAAAGACCCAAAGAACGTCTCGCCCAGACCTGTTTGCTCGGCCAACCGGTCGGCACTCTGCGCCAACAGGGGTCCCGCTGCGCAGATCGCCGCAGCTAGAACGAGGAAGCCTGCAACAGCAACCCGTAAGGGAAGCCGGAACGGAAGCTCAGGCTCCTCAACTATCCCAGCCGCTGCCTGACGCTCGCGAACAACGTATGTGCCTACGACGTAGGCCAAGGCAATAATGGCCGGGCCGATTGCAATGCCGCCAATGGCCCAACTCTGGCGAGCGCTAATGAACACGAGCGCCAACGCGGTGATTGCAATCGCGAGAGCTGCTGTAAGGACGTGTTCGAGAGCGGCGCGCTGGAGCAAGCGCCGGGCCGGAAATACAAGGGTTACAGTCGCCAGGATTGCCATATTGGCCATACTGCTGCCGAAAAGGTCCCCCAAGGCGAGGGCAGGCGCGCCGCGGCGCACGGCAGAGACATCTGTGACGAGTTCCGGCAGGGAGGTTACCAGCGCAACGACAACGGCGCCGAACCAGAGCGCGCCTAGACCTGTGCGCTCTGCCAGGACATCTGCGCATAAGGCTAAGCCGACGCCCGCTGCAATGATTACGCTGGCGGATGCGAGGAAGACCACCCAGTCCATACTCAACGAAGCCTATCCGGAGTGACCAGGCTGGGTAACCCTCCCGGTAGACTGAATCCGTGACTGAGCCGTTCCTCCCTACATTTCCTGCTGCCGGCATCGACGAGCCGTGGCATGCCCATGCCATGGGCTTGGTAGAACAGAACCTAAGGACGGACAGGGATACCGGCCTTTCGGCTGCCGAAGCCCGCACTCGCCTGGAGCAGTACGGCCCGAATCGTCTGCCGCGTCAGGACGTTCCCGGGCCGGTGAGTTTGCTGCTGCGGCAGTTCAGGTCCCTCTTGATCTACGTCCTGTTCGTCGCGGCCGCGATCTCGCTGGTGTTGGGAGACATAGCCGAATTCGCAGCGATTGTACTTATCGCCGTGCTCAACGCCGCTCTCGGCTTCGTCCAGGAGTATCGAGCAGAGCGGGCACTGGCGGCGCTCCAGGCGATGTCAGCGCCGAGCGCGGGCGCCATGCGAGGCGGCGTCTCGCGGCGCATCCCGGCAGGCGAGATCGTCCCGGGCGACGTGCTTCTGCTGGAAGACGGCGACATTGTTGCCGCAGACGGACGGCTGTTCGCAGCCGTAGGTCTTGCGGCGGGAGAGGCGCTGCTGACAGGCGAATCGCTGCCGTTGGACAAGACGGTCGATCCTGTGGCGCCCGGCACGCCGCTTGCTGAGCGGTCCTGCATGGTCTACCAGGGAACGCTGATTACGCGTGGCCGCGGCCGGGCTATCGTCGTCAAGACCGGCGCTGAATCAGAGATGGGCCGCATCGCCAGCCACGTCGCCGCGCAGCCGCGCATGGAGACGCCGCTCCAGCGCGAGCTGGCGCATGTTGGCCGTTACCTGGTTGTTGCTGCCTGCGTGCTGTGTTTTGGTGTATTCCTGGTGGGCGTTGCCCGTGGCATCGCAGCCAGCGAGATGTTCCTGACAGCGGCAAGCCTCGCGGTCGCTGCGATCCCGGAGGGCCTGCCTGGGGCATCGACGGTTGTGCTGGCGCTGGGCGTCCAGCGCATGGCCTCGCGCAACGCGCTGGTGAGGCGCCTATCGAGCGTCGAAACGCTGGGCTCGGTGACGCTTGTGTTCACGGACAAGACCGGCACGCTGACGCAGAACAGCATGCGCGTGGAGCAGGCCTGGCTCGCGGGACAGGAGCCTGACCTCCTGCGCATCGCGTATTTGTGCAACAACGCGACGCTGGGTGAGAACGGCGGACCGGACGGCGGCGACCCGACGGAGATCGCGCTGCTTGCCTACGTCAATGCTCGCGATCTTGCATTGAGGAGAGCTTCGACTGAGGTTCGGGAGATCGAGATTCCGTTTGATGCGGCTCGGGCGCGCATGACCGTGGTGGTCAGGCGTGAGGACGGGAGCAGGCTGGCATTGACGAAGGGCGCCACCCAGCGTGTGCTTGAGGCCTGCACCTTCATTGGCGATGCGGAGGCTACGGGGGAGCGCCGTGAGGAGGTGCTGGAGCGGGCAGCCGAGATGGCGCGTCGCGGGCTGCGCGTGCTGGCGCTGGCGCATCGGCTCCTAAGAGAAGACGAGTCCGACCCGGCGCAGATCGAGAGCGGGCAGACCCTGGTTGGCCTGATCTGCATGGCCGACCCGCTGCGGCCCGAAGCCGAGGCGTCGATCCGGCAGGCTCAAGAGGCCGGCATCCAGGTGGTCATGCTGACCGGGGATCAGCGCGAGACCGCAGCGAGCATCGGTGCCGCCCTGGGCCTTCGTGGCGAGGTGACAACCGGCGCCGAGGTCGACGAGCTCGACCTCGAAGGCCTGCGGCAGCGCGTGGCGGAGTCGTCGATCTTCGCCCGCGTGACCAGCGAGCATAAGCTGCGGATCATCCAGGCGGCGCGCGAGGAGGGGCATATCGTCGCGATGACCGGCGATGGCGTGAACGACGCACCGGCGCTGAGGGCGGCCGACATCGGCGTGGCGATGGGCCGGGGTGGCACCGATGTGGCGCGCGAATCCTCCGACCTAGTGCTCGCGGACGATAACTTCAGCACGATCGTTGCGGCGGTGGAAGAGGGCCGCACGATCCACGCAAACATCCGGCGGTTCATCCACTTCCTGCTAGCCTGCAATGCGGCCGAGGTCACTGTGGTGTTTCTGGCGTTGGTCCTGGCAGGCGACGCGGTTTTGACGCCAGTGCAGATTTTGTTCGTTAACCTGCTCACGGACGGCCTGCCGGCCCTGGCGCTGGGCCTGGAGCCGGCGAGCGCCCGCGTGATGCAGCAGCCGCCGCGACCCCGCGGGCGCGGACTGATCACGGCTCTGTCTCTTACGCCAATCCTGGGACTGGGCAGCGTAATCGCGGCCAGTTCGCTCGCAGCGCATACGCTGGGACACGTCTGGGGAACGGACGATCTGGCCGCGAGCATGACGTTTGTCACACTGGTCGGCGCCCAACTGGCTGCGTCGCTGGTGTTTCGCAGCGAGACCGAGTCTGTGCTGTCGATGCGGCGCAACCCCTGGTTGCTGGGCGCGCTGGCCGCGTCGGTGCTGGCAATGGCGGCGTTGTTTTACGTACCGCCTCTGCGGGATGTCTTCGACACCGAGATGCTTTCGCTAGAGCAATGGCTGGTGGTGGCCGCGCTCTCACTGGCGCCGTTGGCGGCCGGCGAACTGGTCAAGGCAAGCGGCCTGCTACGACGCTACAACCTCTTGCCGCACGGGGCGTAGAACTGGCATGAGCTGAAGTGTCGAGGTGCGCTGTTGCCTGCGGCAGCCCGGGGGATCATCCGAGGACGATGCCGTCCTTCTCCAGACAAACTTCAGCGAGATCTTGGAAGCGTTCTCCATGTTTTATGTAAGGGTGACGCATCGTGTCGGGTCTGGCCAGAGCCGAATGGCTAAGTCCGTCGGCTCGAAACCGTGTTGGTTCGTTTCCGCGCAAGATCGCTAAGCAGGGGCCGCATGGCTCTCCAAGGACAGTCCCATCGACTCTGCCTTAATAGTGCCGCCTCGTTACGCTGGGATGAGAAGTTGCTCATAGCGGGATCTCGGATCGCGGGACTCGACGTGCCGCATGGTTCACACGAACCATGCGGCAGGCGCGGAGCCGAATGGAGGCAGGCATGCCGTACTCGCACTTACTGTTTCGAGACCAGGCGCGACAGCGCATCCTGGCCGGCGCGACCGCCCTTGCCGATGCGTTACGTGTAACGCTGGGGCCGCGGTCGAAGAGCGTGCTGATTCAGCAGCCCTGGGGGCCACCACTCGTCTGCAATGACGGCGTGACAATCGCAAAGCGGGTCAAGATGAAGGACCCGGACGAGGACCTCGGGGCGCAGTTGCTGCGCCAGGCCGCCGAACGCACGGGAGACGTGGTTGGAGACGGCACGACAACGTCTACACTCCTTGCCCACGCGATGTTCGCCGAAGGCGTGCGCAACGTCGTCGCGGGCGCCAGCGCAATAGACCTGAAACGGGGGTTGGATCGGGGCATGGAAGCGGCGGCAGAGGCGATCCGCGAGATGTCCCGCCCAATCGCCAGCCGAAACGAGAAAGTGCAGGTCGCTACCGTCTCGGCACACAACAACGCGGAGATCGGTGAGTTGGTCGCCGAGGCCATCGAGCGGGTGGGTGCCGAGGGCGTCGTTTCGGTGGAGGAAGCGAAGGGCATCGAGACCACTCTCGACGTGGTCGAGGGCATGCAATTCGACCGAGGCTACCTGTCGCCCTACTTCGTGACAGACCCCGAGAAGATGCAGGCCGTGCTCGAGTCACCGCTCATCCTGGTTTACGACAAGCGCATCGGCGCAATCAAGGACATCCTGCCTCTGCTCGAACAGATCCTTCAACAGGGCCGGCCTCTCCTCGCCATCGCGGAGGAGGTGGAAGGCGAAGCGCTTGCCACCATGGTCGTGAACAAGTTGCGCGGCGCCCTCCTCTGCGTTGCTGTCAAGGCGCCCGGCTTCGGGGATCGGCGGCAGGAGTTGCTGCAAGACATCGCGCTGGTCAGCGGCGCTCAGCTCATCTCCGAGCAGCTAGGCAAGACCCTGGAGGGCGTGACCCTCGGTGACCTGGGTAGCGCCGAACGGGTCATCGTGGACAAGGATTCCACCACCATCGTTGGCGGCGCGGGCAAGCGTGAGGACATCCAGGCACGTTGCAGCGAGCTGCGGCGACGCATAAGCGAGACGACATCCGACTACGACAAAGAGAAGCTGCAGGAGCGTCTCGCAAAGCTGGCGGGCGGCGTCGCCCTGGTGCGTGTGGGTGCTCCCTCCGAAGCCGAGCTGAAGAGCCGCAAAGAGGCCTTTGACGACGCGATCAGCGCCACTCAGGCGGCCGTCGCAGAAGGCGTCGTGCCGGGCGGCGGCGTTGCCTACCTGAGGGCCGTCTACGCCGTCGAGCGCCTGGCGGACGAGAGCGAAGGAGACGAGCGCACCGGTCTGCGAATACTCGCACGAGCCCTGGAGGCCCCGGCCCGCCAGATCGCCGAGAACTCCGGCGCCGACTCAGGCGTAGTGGTGGACCGCGTGCGGTGCGGCAGCGGCGGCTTTGGCTTCGACGCCGCACGAGGCGTGTATGGCGACCTGGTCGAAGCAGGAATCATCGACCCGACCAAAGTCGTACGGGTGGCCCTCCAGAACGCCGTGTCGGTGGCCGGCATTCTCCTCCTCGCCGAAGCGACTTTGACGGAAAGACCGGACGAAAAGCGAGAAGAAGCGCCGCGCGAGGAGTTGGGGTAGCCAGCGGGCACATCACCCTCAACCAGGAGGCTCCGCAACATGGCAAAGACACCCCTGGTAGAGATGCTACGGCTGGATGGTAAGACCGCGATCGTCACGGGCGGCGCCAAGGGGATCGGGCGTGGCATCGCAGAGCGTCTGGTAGAAGCCGGCGCGTCGGTGCTCATCTCCGACATCGACGAGGATGTAGGCGCCAGGACCTGCGCAGAACTTGGCGCGGAGTTCATACGCGCCGACATGGCCTCAGAGGCCGATGTTCAAAGAATCGTTAGCCAGGCGGTCGAGAGGTACGGTGGCGCGGACATCCTGGTGAACAACGCCGGCATCTACCCGTTCAAGCCTGCCCTCGAGATGACAGTCGAGGAGTGGGACCGCGTCCAAGCGATCAACCTTCGCGGCCTCTTCGTGCTGAGCCGGGAGTTTGCCAAAGCTGCGGCCTCGCGCGGTAGTGGCGGAGCGATCGTGAACATCGGCTCCATCGACTCGTTCCACCCTTCGAGTGTTGGCCTTGCCGCCTATGACGCTTCCAAGGGCGGCGTCCTGATGTTCACGCGCAACTTCGCACTTGAAGCGGCACCGCTGGGCATTCGGGTGAACATGATCGCGCCGGGAGGCATCGCCACAGAGGGCGCTGGCGCAGTCCAGGGCAGCATGCCGGAAAACCTCACGCGCGACTTTCTTTCGCGCGTCCCGCTGGGCCGGTGGGGAGAGCCAGACGACATCGCGGTGATGACTCTGGTGCTCGTCACGCCTCTCAGCGCTTACGTAACCGGGGCTGCCTTCGTCGTGGACGGGGGACGGCTGCTTACCTGAGGGGGCTCAAGCGTGGGTGCAGGGACGTTGGATTAAGGCGATTGCAGAATTCAGGGAGGGGAGAACGAAGATGGACGGATCACTATCAGGTCGAAAAGTCGTGATCCTCGTTGAGGCTCAATACGAGGAGTTGGAGCTGTGGTATCCGGCGTTTCGGCTGGAGGAGGAAGGCGCGGAGGTGATCATTGCGGGGACCGGAGCCAAGGAATACGCGGGCAAGCACGGCTATCCGGCCCGCGCAGAAGCTGACGTGCGCAATCTCTCAGCCGCGGACTTCGATGCCGTGATCATCCCGGGGGGCTACGCCCCCGACAGGCTCCGCCGGCACGAAGCAGTCCTTTCGCTGGTCCGGGACGCGTTTCACCAGGGCAGCGTAGTGGCCTCGATCTGCCACGCCGCCTGGGTGCCGATCTCCGCCGGGATCGTCAAAGGCAAGCGCGCGACCTGCTACTACTCGATCAAAGATGACCTGAAGAATGCCGGCGCCGAATACCTCGACACCGAAGTCGTGAGGGACGGCAATCTGATCACGTCACGCCAGCCTGCGGACCTGCCGGCCTTCTGTCGCGAGATCATTGCGGCGCTGGTCAGGTCGCCTGCCAGGGTCTGAAAGCCGCTCGGCAGCATGCATTCGCGCCCTCTGGGCAGGTGGGGGCAAGCTGCGCGCGTTCGAGTGGTTACGGTAATACAACAGGCCGTTTAGCTGGAGGATTCCCTGCATCCGGCACTACGGGTCAAGCCGGCTGGCGACTAGAGTCAAGATGACCCAAGCTTAAAAGAGAGGAGAATCACTATGGCTGAGGAGAAGGAGCAGCGTGTCGCTTCGAGGCCGTTTCGCGCCAGGAGCATCCAGGAGATGCGGGAGGAGATGAACCGTCTCTGGGACAACGTCACCTGGCCCAGCTTCCCGAGACTGCGGCCATTCGTCGAGGAGTCGCCTTGGCCGGCGGTTGACGTCTTTGAAAAGGAAGGCTCGCTGATCGTGAAGGCAGACGTGCCCGGCATGACCGCCGGCGACATCGACATAACTGTCAACGAAAGTAGCGTTACAATCACTGGAGAGCGCACTGAGGAGAAAGAAGTCAAGGAGAAAGACTTCTTCCGGAGCGAGCGAAGCTACGGGCGCTTCCTGAGGCAGATACCGTTGCCTGCGGGCGCCGATAGGGACCACGCTGAGGCCACCTTCAAGGACGGGGTCTTGGAGATCAGCTTTCCGTTGAAGTCCGAGGCACAACAGAAGAAGATCGAAGTCAAGGCCACTTGACCAAGTACAGCGGACGTCGGACGGTCATCGTCCGTCCGCGGCCTCCCTAGAGTTACGAGCAGGGCTCAGATGTCGCCGCCAGTCTGCACCTCTGCGGAGAGGACCGCGCCTAATCCGGATCGGCGTTATCTCGCCACTCGTTGAACCGGCTCCGCCGCCCCTGTACGGCGGAACCGAACGAGTGGTTTCGAGTCTCACAGAGGAACTCGTTCGACGGGGGGCATGATGTCACGCTCTTCCCGTCGTAGCGGACGTAGCCGCCTTCGGGCGACCGAGTGGTTGATGTGGGCGCCATATAGCAATGCTCGCCAGGAATCACCCGAAGAGCTCTCCGGAATCCAGGCCAGTCAGGGAGACGCCCAACCGCGCGGAGAAGCGATCGCGTAGGCGTCCAGGAGGCGCGCCAAGTCGCCTCGCTTGGGCCGAAACGAGGTGGCCACATCGGAGGTTGTCACGCGCGTGGCTCAGGCTTCGCTGTGATGGACCTCACCCACGCGGGTGAAGAAGAGCCAGAAGCCGACGGTGTTGCCATCACGGCTGATGGGAAGCACCGTGTGGAGCCGTAGCTGCTCTTCTCCCATGTTCTGGCAGAGTTCGTCTACGTACCCTTCGACGGTTAGAGGGTCCTCCAGGGACACATATTGTGCTCGCTGCTTTGGGCGCAGGTCGGTCTGTTCCATTTTCATCCTCCCCGTATCGCTTTCCCTACGCAGACATTCCAGCGCAGGCGCTCAAGATTCCACAGTGCCAAAGGGTAGGGGGTCGAAGTGCCTTTCGGCCTGGAATCGCGGCTCGCGGAATAGGGGGCCGAATGGCCGTCTTCGGAAGGTCTGGCTGGCCCTTACTTGGAACTCTGGGGCAACCTATCTTCGTCCATAGGTGGGAATGGCTGTCTCGCCGCACTCGCCACACAGATCCTCGGTAGCGGCGCGCAGCGATGCTCCATGCGAATCGCCGGCAGCGATGTGGCCGGGTGGCGCGCACCGCTGCACCTAGCGCCGTTAGCCGGGAAGATCGATCACGCAATCGCGAGGTCCCTTCCTCTTCAGAGCTCAAGCGGAGGTGTCAATGACCCGTCCGAAACACACATCGGCATCGCACCACTTCTAGCCGCGGATTGAGGATAGGGAGGTCCAGGACAATGAAAGTACGCGAAGCGATGACACCCAACCCCAGCTGCGTACGTCCGAATGACACGGTGCAACTGGCCGCACAGGAGATGAAGCTGCATAACGTTGGAGTACTGCCCGTGTCCGACGAAGGCATGCTCTTTGGTGTGATCACCGATCGAGACATCGCTGTCGAGTGCGTGGCGACGGGCAACAACCCCATCGACTGCCTGGTCAAGGACTACATGACAGCCACCCCCATAACCATTAGCCCGGATGCGGACATAGGCGAAGCTTATGAGCTGATGGGGCGTGAGCAGGTGCGTAGGCTCTGCGTCATGGAGAGAGGGAAGCTCATCGGCATTATCTCTCTTGGCGACCTGGCCGTGCAGGCCCTGGACGCACAGCAGCTCTCACGCACGCTGGCGCGCATTTCCCAGCCCGTGAGATCGGGCGAGCCGGTCTTTCCGCCAGCCTGACGAACCGGGGACCATTTGGAACGTAGGTGTCCTCACTCCAAGTCCTGAGTGAGTGCATCCTCAAAGGAGATTGGTGGCAAAACGATGAAGAAAGCAATTGCTCGGCTAACAACACTCGGACTGATAGGATTCGGCGCCTTTCTGGTGACCAGGACTCTCTCACCGGCGCGGCGAGCCCTGAACGAAGTCCGCAAGCGCACGCACGTTGCTGGCTACGTGGAGCACGCGCATGAGGCCGTCATTCATACGCATGAGCACCCACACGTGACCCACAATCGACGGGAGGGACCGGACGAAGTCGTGGGTGAATGGGAGCACCTCACGGCGCTCCATGAGCACGAGCACAACCACAGCGTAATCACCCATTCCCATCTGCCTCACGAGAACGCTGAGCACGAGCACCTGGGTGAGGCGCACATTCACGACCACAGCCACCCGAGCGTCTCATGACGCCTGGCCGGGTCTTGCCTGAGGATAGGGAAGGCGTCTTCGTCCACGCCTTCAAGTGCCGGCAATGCGGGCTGGAGTTCCAGCTTTTCTCCTGGCTGCGTGACCGTCACCGCGTAGGTGGCGTCTTCTGTCCGGAGTGCGGCGAGAAGACGCTGATGCTCCACTGGCGGACCTGTGTCAACGAGAGCAAGGAGGTTGGCGGCCAGGAGGAAGAGGGGGAGATATTCAGGCTAACCACGCGGTTTCCGGGCTTCATCCTGATGGACGATAGCGCGGTCGACTGAACGTCAGCGCACGAAAGGCCGGAGGAAGATCACCGTCGGAGGCATGGCCCGCCTCTGATCCTACAGCGCAGTTGCGTGGTCGCAGCGCGCAATGAGAGGCGAATGCGTCCCGAGAGGGTGGTCACGGGTGGCTGAGATTCGGCTGATTAAAGACACGCTGGCCGGCAACAAGGAGAAGCCACAACACCGGCCGGTCAAGCTCTTCTTGTGCGGCGACGCGATGACGGGCCGCGGCATCGACCAGATACTGCCGCATCCCTCTGAACCGACGCTTTACGAGCCGTACATCACCTCTGCCTGTTCGTACATGGAAATGGCCGAGCGCGTCAGCGGTCCGATCGCACGCCCCGTGGACTTTCCCTATGTATGGGGAGACGCACTGGCGGAGATGGCCGAGCAAGCTCCGGACCTGCGGGTTGTCAACCTCGAGACCAGCATTACGAAGAGTGAGTCGCCTCTCCCCAAGGGCATCAACTATCGCATGCATCCGGCGAACGTTGGATGCCTGATGGCAGCTGGCATCGACTGCTGCGTCCTGGCCAACAACCACGTCCTGGACTGGGGTGTTGAGGGCTTGATGGAGACCCTGGACACGCTGTCCGGAGTGGGAATCGCCACGGCGGGTGCTGGACGTACGGCCGACGAGGCAGCGCGGCCTGCCATTTTGGAGATAGCGCAAGGCTGTAGAGTGCTGGTGTTTGGTCTCGGCTCCCCGACGAGCGGCGTTCCTGCCGGCTGGGCTGCAAGCAAATCACGGCCAGGGGTCAACCTCGTGACCCATCTTTCGGACAGAAGCGCCAGCAGGATCGCCTCTGAAATGCGCGAGTACCGGCGCGACGGGGACATCGTTGTGGTCTCAGTGCATTGGGGAGAGAACTGGGGATACGAGATTCCGCAGGCACAGCGCGATTTCGCGCACCAGATCATCGATGCCGGAGCTGCCGATCTGGTGCATGGACACTCATCGCATCACGTCAAGGGGATGGAGGTCTACAACGGCCACTTGATCCTCTACGGTTGTGGTGACTTCGTCACTGACTACGAAGGAATCGGGGGCTACGAGGCGTATCGCCCAGACATTGTGCTGGCCTACTTTCCCACGCTCAACGCCGCGTCCGGATGCCTGGAGTGCCTGGAGATGGTCCCATTTAGGAGCCGGGGCCTTCGCCTGGAGGGGGTCGATCAGGAGGACACCGCGACCGTCCTGCGGATTCTCAACCGGGAAGGTGAAGGGCTCGGGACGAGGCTCGCGCCGACCGCGCGGGGATCGATCGAGCTTCGCCAGTGAGTCCGCCACTGAAGGTCAACCCGGGCGAAAGCCGACGCCATGGATGGTCATCAAGTTTCCCTTAAGCTCCAGCCTGGCTCCGAGGAACTTCTCCACCAGCCAACCATCAGATGTCAGGTGTTCCGTAACCTGGGGGATGAGAAAACGGCTCTCACCGTCCGCCAACGCGGCAAAGGCGATGATCTGGTCCGCGGCGAAGCGATCAACGGTGGCCCCGGCCTGAATGTCCTCCAGCAGTTGCCTCGCCACGTGCTTGCCGATGTCCTCCGAGCGCCGTCTGGGCGCTCCGGCCCTGTCGGCGCCGAGTCGTGCTCCGTCTTCGCGGTCCGCAAATGCGGCGAGGGCGGCTCCGGCCTGAACGGCTGATGCGTCGTTGATCAGCTCGAACTCGGCATCATAGCCGGCTGCCTTTAGCTCTTCCTGAGCAGCGGCGGTCATCCTTTGGCTAACGTTTCGAGATTCCAAGTGAGACGAGAGCGCAATGCCCCATACCCGCCGGACAGGAGTTTCCCGGTCCTGCACAATCGGTCTGAGTTTGCCGGAGGGTGGACGTACAGACATGGAGATCACACCTTGGCCGCGGGGGACGTATCCAGGTCGCTGCATCTTTGCTTCGACTTGCAGCCCCATGCCTTCTAGGAGCGGAAGCATTACGTAACGCAGGTGGTAGAAGGAGGGGGCGAAGTCCTGGAATAGGCCACCGTGTAGCTCGACGTCTACGCCATGTGGCGCAAAGGCGAGGTAGGGCAGGACGGCCAACGCGAGCAGGACGGTTGAGCCCGCCGAGCCGATGTCCCAGGTGTAATGGCGACGCATGTCAGCGGGCCCGGGCCGGAAGACCAGGTCTCGCGAGCCAAGGTGGTTTCCCTCCGTCTCGCCGTTGGTGAGCTGGCGAATCGCCTCAGCAACCCAGGTATGTTGCGCGCGCAAGCCAGGATTCTGGCGCCGCACGCGGCAGTTTGTGATGTGGACGGCCTGACCTGTGAGGGCGCTCAGCGTGACCGCATGCCGGACAAGTGTGCCGCTGCCGGAGTACAGAGAGCCATCGATCTCGAGCATCTAAGCTGGCTCCGCTCGGAGGCGAGTGGCACGCAATGGCTGAGGGACCGGTGGTTGACGCATCCAGGGGTTCACATCGGCCGCCGCGCGACGCGTTGCGGTTTCCGTGGTGCCTTTATTCTGGACCTGTCGGCCTGGATGCATAGCGTTCGGGGCTGGCGTTGAAACGTTCGTGACAGGAATGCGAGCAGAAGTAGTACCTGACGCCTGCGCACTCCTCAACCGCTACTGCGCTGGATACCTCCACCCGAGCACCGCAGACAGGATCCTTTTTGACCACAATCACCCTCCATCGACGCTTATGTGCCGGCTGAGCACCGCTTGATAGCGACTACTGGAGCTTCTCAGGCGGCAGTGGTTCGTTCCCGACGACCGGCAGCGCATGCTCTCCGAGCTGCACGTGCACAGCCCTTGGGTGTTCGCCCTGCTCATCGCCAGGCTGCCTTTCCGCGACCGAGAACTCAACCTCGCTGCCCTCGGCGAGCTGGCTGAACTCAACCCCGCTCAGGCCCGTGAGATGAAAGAAGAACTCTCGCCCGTCTTCACCTTCAATGAAGCCGAACTTTCCGTCCAAGTCGAGTCGGACAACTATGCCATGCATGATCTTGACTCCGTATTCTCCGCTGGATGCTCACCTGCGGCTTTTTGTTTTGTGCCCGCGGCGGGGTTCGGGCGATTCGCCATCAGCCCGCGTCGATGGCTGTCGTGGCCGAACCGGCGCTGTGCCAAAGGCGAGATGAAGGGCGCCGGCGGCGATCTCCATCGGATCGAACTCGTCCGACAGTTCTTCGACAAGGAGAGCGTACGGTTGGCCAACTTCGCTGCGGAGGGTCTCCCTGAGCGAGGTCAGGAACTCTTCCCTCCGGCGAGCGGCTATGTCTTCAAGCGTGGGTAGGCGCAACGGGCTCAGCTTCTTACGAATCTCCCTTTCGATGACGCGCAAGAGCCGCATCTCACGGGGCGTGACCAGGGTGATTGCCTCTCCCTTTCGTCCCATGCGGCCGGTCCGGCCTATGCGGTGAACGTAGGCGTCGGAATCGTCGGGAATGTCGTAGTTGATGACGTGCGTGACGTCCGGTATGTCCAGACCCCGAGCTGCAACGTCCGTCGCAACGAGGAGGCTGACACGGCCATCGCGGAATGCCCGCAGCACACGCTCTCGCTGAGACTGACTCATGTCCCCGTGGATCGCGTCGGCGTCATAGCCCCTGCCCCGGAGCGTGGAAGCAACGTCGGAGGCCTCCCGGCGAGTCCTGCAGAAGACCACTGCAGAATGCGGGTCCTGGAAGTCGAGGATGCGAGTCAAGGCGTCCGGCTTGGCGTTCTGTGAGGTTTCGTAGTAGACCTGCCGTGTTTGCGGGACCGTCCGGGCTTCGTGGGAAATCGCGGCAAGCTGAGCGTCCCGCATGTAGCGCCGCGCGAGCGATTGGATGCGCGCCGGCACGGTGGCTGAGAAGAGGGCGGTTTGCCGTTCCTTGGGCGTCTTCTCCAGGATCGACGCGATATCCTCGGAGAAGCCCATGTCAAGCATCTCGTCTGCCTCATCGAGTACGACGATCTGGACGCTTTCGAGCTCCAGCGTACCGCGGCGGATGTGGTCCAGGACGCGGCCGGGCGTGCCGACCACAAGCTGAGCTCCCGCGCGGAGGCCGCGCAACTGGTGTTGGATGTCCTGGCCGCCGTAAATCGGCAACACGTTGACTCCGCGGTAGCGGCCTACGGCATACGACGCTTCCGCGACTTGCAGCGCGAGCTCTCGTGTTGGCGTGAGGACCAGGGCTTGCACGGTACGGCGAGCCGGATCCACGCGCTCCATGATCGGGATGGCGAATGCCGCGGTCTTGCCTGTACCGGTCTGTGCCTGGGCAATGACGTCGACACCGCTGATGAGCAAAGGAATGGTCAACGCCTGGATCGGGGTGGTCTGCTCGAAGCCGAGGGCGTCGATCGCCTTCAAGATTTCGGGCTTCAAGCCCAGCTCGCGAAAGGACGCGTCCAATGAAGCCCTCCGGTAATCCAGGTGCGGCCTGGTGCAATCTCCAACCTACGCCCTGGGGGCATCCTGCAGATAGGGACAGAGGACACCTACTTAAGGGGCTGAAGGGCCCGTCCCGACGCGATGGCGCAGTCGATAACATCAGAACTGGTTAGCCGGAAGGAGCGCTGATGAGAGTCCAGCCAGGACAGATGATCGCCTTGGGCTATGGCAAGTACGTCCTCAGCGACGAGGTCGTCGCCATCCAGCCTATCGCAGACGGGCGCGGGCCAGGTCGTCGTACCACGGTGTGGCTCAGGGGGCTTCCGGAGCCCCTAGTGGGCTCACGATCTGAGGAAGCGATCATCGACGACCTGGTGACGCCGGCAGATGAAGCTGCACGCCTGCGACAGCAGCGTTCCATCCTCCAGCAAGTTGTGAAGACGTTTGACGGCATCCCTCCCGTGATCCGGCGAGTCCTCAGGGAAGAGAACGGCGTTGATCTAGATGCGGTCGCCAGCGATGTCCGGCGCGTCTTGGGCTGAAACCTGACCTCTAGCCATCGGGTCATAAGGATCGAAAGCGCAGGGTGCCGCCTCGCGATCCCACGGCATAAAGAGTCGAATGTCCCACTTGTTCAGTGAATTCGGCTCTGGTGACGGCACAGCTTGGGGACAATGCTTCAGGCCTAATGCTCTTCGAGGAGGAATCGAATGCCCTTACAGTTCCGCCATAAGAAAGCCCACGAAGTGCCTCAGCCTGGCCGAGGTAGCCGGGTCACCGAGGCTTTCACGGCGATCATGAATGAAATGGCCAGGGTGGCGCCTGATATGGTCCTGGAGATTGAAACTGGTGACGCGAGGGCAATTCGTGCCACAAGGATGCTCGTTGCAAGAGCGGGCAGTGAATCCGGGATGCCTTGGCGGCAGTGGCACGTTGGAACGAAGGTCTACGCCCAGCCAATGGAGGAGACCAAACGGCGGCGGGACCGATCAGCGAGGGCTAACCTGAGTGACCATAGGCCTTAACACCGGCCGCTATCCGGCGATAGGACTGGCATAGAGACGGCTGCGGTTAAGTAGGGTTCACGGCTCACAACCCTTAAGGCGCCAGCGGGACGCCACTCACCTGCCATCCGTCGGTTGATCGTTATCTGAGGTCACGCCCGCATCACGAGGTGATCATATTGCAAGCCTTGGCAACGCCCCGGGACCGCACCCGAACCTTGATCTTCCTCGCGATCTGCGGTGCTGCCGCAGGCGCCGCCGCTCTCGTCGGCCTTAGCGACAATCCGCCCGGAATCCTCCTGGCCCTGGCAGCAGCGGTGGCTTTGGTCCTCGCCTACGTCCATCCATGGCGCACCCCGAGACAATTCGGGCGACTCCTCCTCGCATCCGTACTGGGCCTTCTTCTCTTCGCGGTTTTGCACAACGTCTTCGAGGCTCTTGCCGGCATGGCGGAGCACATCGCCGTTCTCCACGCTCTGCTCGAAGGTCTCGGCGTTGTGGCATTGCTGCTCGCGACCCTACTCTGGCCTGCGGCCATTCTGGTCAGCGTTGTCGCACTCTTCGTCGCATTGATCCGGAACCGTCGTCGAGCCACCTGATCCCGCATCCGCTACGGTTCGTGCGTGGTGACACTATCGCCGGATAGTGACGGTCGAAGTACCGTCTAGAACTTCCCCAGCTTCGAGGCCGCCAGCAGTGGCTCTTCTGAACAAGATATTCTCGACCGGGTGCATGCTTCAGTCTCCATTGAGGTCTTTCGTCCCTATTGTGAGCTTGGGAAGAACTCATAGACTCTATGAAGTTGATCCACACATGAGAGGAGGCCCAACATGGCCGGTCGCACACCCGAAGAGGTATTCGCCCACCACGCGCAGGTTCTGGGAGCCGGCGACCTGGAAGGGATCGTATCCGATTACACCGACGATGCGGTGTTCATCACGCCTGCCGGTGTGCTCCGAGGCAAAGACGGGATAAGGCAGGCCTTCACCAAACTGCTGTCCGATGTACCTAGCGCTGCCTGGGAGTTGCCGACCCAGATTTACGAGGGCGACATCTTGCTGCTGGAGTGGAGAGCCGAGTCTGCTCGCACGCGCGTGGAGGACGGCATCGACACGTTCGTATTCCGTGACGGGCTGATCCACGTCCAAACCGTTCGTTACACCTTGCTTCAGAAGAGCTGATGCAATGAAGGCTGTCCGCTTGCACGCCTACGGCGAGCGTCCTGTGGTCGAGGATGTTGCTGAGCCGACGGTGACCGGGCCTTTCGACGTGATCGTGCGCATCGGCGGCGCGGGGCTATGCCGCACCGACCTGCACATCGTCGAAGGCCAATGGAAGAACAAGAGCAATGTCGCGCTCCCATACACCCTCGGCCACGAGAACGCGGGCTGGGTGGAGGCAGCTGGTCCTGCTGTCGATCATGTCGCCGTAGGCGACACCGTCATCGTCCACCCGCTGATCACCTGCGGCTTATGCAGAGCCTGCCGGGCTGGTGATGACATGCATTGCGTGCGATCAGCATTTCCCGGTATCGATACCGATGGAGGCTTCGCCGAATTGCTCAAGACGGGCGCCCGCTCGGTCGTCAGGCTCGAATCGGGCGTCCGCCCCGAGGACGTCGCTGCACTCGCCGACGCCGGGCTGACTGCCTACCACGCCGTCAAGAAGGCGGTCCCCATCCTTTACCCAGGCACCAGCGCCGTCGTCCTGGGTGCCGGCGGACTCGGTCACATCGGCGTCCAGTCGCTCAAGGCGCTCACTGCGGCGACGGTTATCGTCGTCGACCGCTCAGAGGCTGCCCTGCAACTGGCCCGCGAATGCGGCGCGGATCTCACCGTCCTTGCCGACGGCTCCCAGGTGGCGAAGGTACGCGATCTTACCGATGGCGCCGGCTGCGAAGCCGTGATCGACTTCGTCGGTGAGGGCGGAGCCCTTGAAGATGGCATCGCCATGCTGCGCCGTGCCGGCACGTACTACGTCATCGGCTACGGAGGTGTGCTTCAGGTGCCGGCCATCGACATCATCTCGACCGAGATCAACTTCGTCGGTAACCTTGTTGGCACCTACAACGATCTCGTAGAGCTAATGGCCCTCACCGCTCAAGGTCGAGTGGCGCTCCGCACCCAACGCTACCCGCTCGATGCCGTCAACGACGCCATGGACGACCTCGATCATGGGCGCCTCCACGGGCGCGGCATCCTTGTGCCGGCATGAATCTCATGTCAGAACCCGAGATGAATCGCCGGCCACGGCATCCAGGTCGCAGACAGGTCCGAATAGGGGGCCCCCCATCGCCTACGTCATCCGCCACCACGTCCCTGGGCGTCTCGGTCTTGACCATGAAGTCCATCGGGGACCTGCGCACGAATTGCGGGATCGACGGCTCGTTGTCTTCGTCGAGGCTCTCGCGTACCGCCCAATTCCAAAACGTCTTCAGGGCACGGAATGCGGTGGCGACGGTTCCCGGCGCCGCGGCCTTCTCGCCGGCGCATGTAGGCCAGGTAGCCCTGGACGTGGCGCAGGCCGCGCTTGCCCTGCAACGATCCCATGTCAGTCGGCAGGCCTTCTGAGTCGAGCCAACCAGCGTAGTCGGTCAGGTAATGCTTATAGCGGTAGATGGTCGCCTTGGGCGGCCTCACGGGCGCGGTACTCGCGGATGAAGTCCTCGATCGTTTCCTCCAAACTGACCGCAGAAGCCGGATCGAAGGCAGCAGAAGTTACGAGGTCACTCTGCGGCTTAGACAATGTTTTAGATGCCATGGGCACTCCTCCTCTCGACGGCCGACAGTGCGGCTGAGGGCCACTGACGAAGCTAGAGTGACCACGTAACTTAGTACGTCGGAGGCGCTGGAGTGTTTCATGGTGGGCGGTACTGGACTTGAACCAGTGACCTCTTCCGTGTGAAGGAAGCGCTCTGCCAGCTGAGCTAACCGCCCCCTGCTGGACTTATTCTAGCGGTCGTATGTCCAGCAATGAAGCGCTGCCCAGTCTGTATCCGGAAATCGAGCCGTACGAGCACGGGATGCTGGCGGTTGGTGAGGGCAACCTGGTGTACTGGGAGGCTTGCGGCAATCCGGAGGGCAAGGCGGCATTGGTCCTGCACGGCGGTCCCGGTTCGGGGTGCACGCCGTGGCACGGCAGGCTGTTCGATCCCACCGCCTACCGTGTCGTGCTGTTCGATCAGCGCGGCTGCGGGCGGAGCACGCCACACGCCGGCGATCCTGGCACCGGCCTCTCGAGCAATACGACCGAGAACCTGATCGCGGACATCGAGCTGCTGCGGCAGCGGCTCGGTATCGAGAGGTGGTTGGTGTTGGGCGGTTCCTGGGGCAGCACGCTGGCCCTCGCCTACGCCGAACGGCAACCGACGCGCGTCACGGAGCTGATCCTGTTCGGCGTGACGACAGGTCGCCGCGCTGAGTTTGACTGGACATTCCGCGGCGGCATTTCAGTCTTCTTTCCAGAACAGTGGGAGCGCTTGCGCGCCGCGGTGCCGGCCGACGATCGCGGTGGCGACATCGTCGAAGCGTACGCCCGGCTGCTGCACCATCCCGATCCCGGGGTCCGGCAGAGGGCCGCGCTGGAGTGGTGCAGGTGGGAGTCTGCCATTGCTGCGTGGCCGCCGCGGGAAGGTCTCGCCCCGAGATTTGCCGATCCTGCCTTCCGGATGGCGTTTGCGCGCATCGTGACGCACTACGTCCGGCACGATGCCTGGCTGGAGGACGGGCGCCTGCTGCGCGACGCAGACGCGCTCGGGGACATCCCGGGGATCACGGTGAACGGACGGTTCGACCTGCAGGCTCCGATTGCCAACGCCTGGGAGCTGAATCGGGTCTGGCGACGCTGCGAGAGCGTGATCGTCGACGATGCGGGCCATGCAGCCGACAACGCCGGCATAGCCAGCGAGCTTGTGCGCGCCACGGATCGATTCGCGGCGTCCTGACGGGGCTTTAGCGAAGGACTGCCGGTTGACCCCTAAAGCAGGCCGTAGCGAACCAGCAGCTGGTTGGCAGCCCTGGGCCTGGGGGCGTCTCCGAAGTCGAGGTGGAGGTCCTCTGATACCGGCTGGCCGGGCGCGTGGGGCGCGGCCAGCCGTTCGAGGGCCCAAGGCACCAGGACGAGGCCGAGGATGTCATCGTCGATGACGTCTTTTCCGGCTCGATGCAGCTCTGACCGGAACTGAGCGAGCGCCTCCCAGGAGATCGAAGCTCTGACCTCGCCGGCGCGCGCACCGTCGGCGTAGAGGATGCGGACGTGCTCGGCGCGGCGCTGCTGCGATTGGGCGTAGTAAGCACGCTGCACATCGAGGACCTGGAGAGCCGGCGTTGTCCCGGCCATCTTGTCCGTGCCGGGCTGGGTGTAACTGGCCATAGCGCGAGTGACCTCCCTGTCTCTCGTTCCTACTAATGAGAACAGCGGTCTCGGCCAGATGTGTCAGGTGGGCGGCGAACTTCGGGTTCGTCTACAGGCCGAAGCGCCTCAGGGCTTCGACGGCGCCGGCGTACTCGCGCGGCCAGGGCATCGCCTGGGGGCAGCCGAGGGCTTCCGCGGCCCGAATGCCGAAGTAGGGGTCACGCACGAAGGCGCGCGAGATCGAGACGAGGTCGGCGGTGCCGCTCTCGACGACGTCGTTGGCCATCTGCGGCGTGGTGATCAGGCCGACGGTGCAGATGGGCACGTCGATCTCCTCACGGACCTGCCGCGCGAAGGGCAGGACGTAGCCCGGCGTCGTCGACGACTCGGCTTCGATGGTGTCGCCGGCGCCCGTGGTCACGTCGATGACGTCGACGCCGAGGTTCACGAGCTCCTGCGCCAGCCGCACCATCTCCTCCGTCTGCCAGCCGTCGTCCACCCACTCGGTCGCGGAGATGCGCACGAAGAACGGCTTGTGATCCGGCCACTTCTTGCGTATGTCCGCGGCGGCTTCGAGGGTGAAGCGCACGCGGTTCTCCCAGGGGCCGCCGTACTCGTCTGTGCGCTGGTTGGAGCGCGGCGAGAGGAACTGGTGCAGCAGGTAGCCGTGGCAGGAATGCAGCTCCACGACGTCGAAGCCAAAGCGGTCGGCGCGGGCGGCAGCGTCGCCGTAAGCAGTAGCGACGCGTTTGATGTCGTCGCGGGTCATCTGGCGCGGGACGGGGTAGCGCGGACTGGCCTGGAGGGGGCTGGGCCCGAGGACCTCCCAGCCTCCGTCCTCGATGGAAAGCGGTCCGCCGGTGGCGCGGTTCGTGCTGGTGCGGCGGCCGCCGTGGAACAGCTGCAGGCCCATCTTTGCGCCACGGGCCTGCACGAACCGGACGATGGGCGCGAAGGCCTCGCCGTGGGCGTCCGACCAGCAGCCGAGGTCTTCGAGGCAGGTGCGGCCTTCCGGGGAGACGGCGGACGCCTCGGTAAGGACCAGGCCGGCGCCGCCAACGGCGCGGCTGCCGAGGTGGGCCATGTGGAAACTGGTGGCGCGGCCGTCGAGCCCGTCACAGGTGAAGAGGCTGGTGGGCGAGCACACCAGGCGATTGCGGAAAGTCACACCTTTGACGGTGAGCGGTGTGAAGAGCTTGGGCAGCGGGGGCTCGGCGTGCGCGGAGGCCGCGTCGATCTGCTGTGAGGTCAAGTTCGTTACCTTCTAGAAGTGCAGAACGGTTTCCTGCTGCCAACCTGCCCAGGCTGGCGCCATTCTAGCGGATGAACTCGACCCGCCGGGACTGGTTGGCGGCTGTGCGTGGACCTCAGCTCTTGGCGGGCCTGACGAGGATCACCGGCGCGACGCCTGACTTCACAACCGCGGCGGCGATGCTGCCCTGGACCAGACCGTTGAGGCCGCTGCGACCGTGCGTGGCCATGGCGATGAGGTCAACCTCGTTGCGGCGCGCGAAATCGATAATCGCTCCCGCCACGTCATGGCCGACCAAGACCTCGGTCTTGACCTCGAGTCCGCAGTCCTTGAGGGGTTTTGCGGCGACTTCCAGGAACTCGCGACCTTCGGAGACGGCGCGGGCCATGGCCTGGTCGTCGCTCTCCTGATAGGCCGGCTCGCGGGCGCTGCGTATGGGGGGCACCTCGATGCCGCCGGGGACAGCCGGCACGCCTGAGAACGGCGCCCGCACCACTTCTTCGTGGCTCGCCGTGGCCTTTGGCCGCTCTACCACCGTGAGGAGCGTGGCCTGCGCGCGCATGTCGGCGGCGAGGTCAACCAGTGTTGGGATCACAGCTCGTGAAGCCGGCGAGCCGTCAATCGTGGCCAGGATCGTGATCATTGCTTTCCTCCTCGACTAATACCTCTCGACAGTAATGGGGTGGTTCGTGAGCCAGTCAGGGCCGTAAGTCGCGCCGGAAACGGCCAAACGGCCCGTAACGTGGGCCGGGCCCTGCGTTCGACGCTGATGGTCTACTCTTTAACGAGATGCAGGTCAATGGCACGGCGGTGGTCACGGGCGCGTTCAGCTACACGGGCAGCGCCGTCGCGCGGAGCCTGCTTGCCCGCGGGATTGCGGTGAGGACGCTGACGAACCGATCGGTGGCGGTGAGCGATCCCGGGGCGCCGATTGAGGCGTTCCCGCTGCAGTTCGAGGATCCGGCGGCGCTGGTGGAGGCGATGCGCGGCGCGCGCATCTTCGTGAACACGTACTGGGTGCGGTACCCGTACGTCGGGGTCGGCTTCGAGCGGGCGGTGCAGAACATCGGCGTGCTGCTGCAGGCCGCACGCGATGCCGGGGTCGAGCGCGTCGTACACGTGAGCGTGAGCAACCCATCGCTGGACTCGCCGCTCGGCTACTACCGCGGCAAGGCCGAGGCCGAAGAGCTGGTGCGGTCGCTCGGGCTGTCGTACGCGATCGTGCGGCCGACGCTCGTCGTGGGCGCGCACGACATCCTAGTGAACAACATCGCCTGGTTTCTGCGGCGCCTGCCGGTCTTCGGGATGCCGGGCTCCGGCGCGTATCGACTGCAGCCGGTGACGCTGGACGACACCGGCGAGATCATCGCGGACGCGGCGCTGAGCGCTGACAACCTGACGATCGACGCGGCCGGGCCGGAGATCGTGACCTTCGAAGAGCTGGTGCGGGCGATTGCGGATGCGATCGGGCGGAAGGCGCGCGTCGTACACTTGCCGCCGGCGCTGTCGCTGCTGGCCCTGAAGGCGGCGGGATGGATGGTGGGCGAGGTCATCCTGTCACGCGAGGAGCTGGACGGCTTGACGACGGAGCTGCTGGTGTCTCACGAGGCACCGCTGGGAAGCCACAGCGTCCTGGCGTGGCTCAGGGAGCACGGCTCGGAGGCGGGCAAGCGCTATTCCTCCGAGTTCGAGCGTCACGTCCGGGAGCGAGGACGCGGCGGCGCTTAGCAGGTCCGGCGCCAACCTTGCGGATTCGACCTGTGCCGGACGAGAATGTGCGCAGCAGCCGCACTCTGCGCTGCTCCTCGTTCCCCCGCGCATCTCAAGCCGTTAGCCCTCGCCCGCGCGAGGCGTTCAGCACCCTGGAGGTGACACCTTGGCCTGGCAGGTAGACAAAGCCCACACGCAGGCGTCCTTTTCGATCCGGCACCTCGGCATTTCCTTCATCAGCGGCAACGTCTCGGTTGCCGACGGCGACCTGCAGCTGGACGAAGGCAATCCCGCCAACTCCAGCCTCAAGGTACGGCTGGATATGAACACCTTCACGACGCACGATGCAAACCGCGACGGCCACCTGAAGAGCCCCGACTTCTTCGACGTGGCGAACAACCCGTACATCGAGTTCGCCACGAAGCGAGTGCAGGACAGGGGCAATCGCAAGTTCGAGGTTGCGGGCGATCTGACGGTCAAGGACGTGACACACGAAATCACGCTGAACGGTGAGTACCAGGGGCCGGCGATCGAGCCCTTCGGCGGGAAGCGCAAGGTGGGTTTCAAGCTCACGGGCGAGATCGACAAGAAGGACTTCGGAGTCAACTGGAACGTGCCGATGGAGGGCGGCTTCATGCTGGCCGACAAGGTCACGCTGAACATCGACGCGCAGGCCATCGAGGACTGAGGTTAGGTGCGCCGCTTTGGCGGGGGTCTGGGGGCTCCCCTAGCTTCAGTGCCGACGCCCAGGCCATCGAAGACTGAGGTTAGGCGCGCCGCTTTAGCGGGGGTCTGGGGGTTCCCCCCAGCTTCAGTGCCGACGCGCAGGCCATCGAAGACTGAGGTTGGGCGCGCCGCTTTAGCGGGGGTCTGGGGGTTGCCCCCAGCTTCAGTGCCGACGCGCAGGCCATCGAGGACTGAGGTTAGGCGCGCCGCTTTGGCGGGGGTCTGGGGGTTCCCCCCAACTCCAGTGCCGACGCGCAGGCCATCGAAGACCGAGGTTAGGCGCGCCGCTTTAGCGGGGGTCTGGGGGTTCCCCCCAGCTCCAGTGCCGACGCGCAGGCCATCGAAGACTGACCCGCGTAGCGGTGCTGCCGGCGGGGGTGTCCCGAGGCGCCGATACCGACTAAACTAGGTAGACGGGGCCGGAGTGGCGGAACGGCAGACGCGCTACGTTCAGGGCGTAGTGAGCATTAGCTCGTGTGGGTTCAAATCCCACCTTCGGCACCATGATTACCGGCGCTGGTAGCTCAGCGGATAGAGCGCAGCCCTGCGGAGGCTGAGGCCGTGGGTTCGAGTCCCACTCAGCGCGCCATACCAAGCACAGAGGCCGCCCACAGGGGCGGCCTTTCTGTTGGTCGGTGACTCAGGTCAGGGATTCGCGAGCACGACGGTCCAGTAATGCTTGTAGGTGCTGCCGGGCGCGTAGTAGTAGCCCACACCCACGGCGACTGAGCCCCTGTCCATGAGGATCGCCAGGTGAGCCGAGCTGTTGAGGAAGGCGCTGAGGGCGGCGGAGGGTGAGCCCTGGCCGGCCGTCAGCGTTTCGCCTTTGTACTGACCTTTGAACCCGGCCGCGGCGATCCGGGACGAGGGCGCGGAGCCGTCCGGGCCGAAGTGGCCGAAGAAGTTGGCCTGGCCCATGTACTGGGCGTAACCGGCGGCGGCGGCGTTGAGGGAGGCGTTGGGTGTCAGTGCCGGCAGGCCGTTCTGGGTGCGCGCCGCGTTCAGCGCCGCGAGGAGGTCTGAGGGGTAGTTTTCCGGCTGCGATACGGGCTCCGGCGTGGAGGCCGCTTGAGAAGGCTGCCTGGTGGCGGTAGCGGTTGGGGTGGGAGTCGAGGTCGCGGCGACGGCTAGGGCGGGTGCGTCCGCGTCGCCGTCGTCAGAGGTCAGGTTGAGGGAGCCGGCGCTCTTGGCCTGCACGCCGCCGCCGCCGCTGCGCACCTCGACGGGGGGTGGCGGCTGCGACTCTGCCGTCGCGGTTAGCTCGGCAGCAGGGAGAGGCAGGGCGCAGCCCAGCGTCAGAAACGCCAGCGCGGTAACGGCGATTGGCAGGAGTTTCGCAGCCCTATTCATGACAAAGCGACCCGCTGGACGGCGGGTCGCGCGATATAAAGTAAGCGGCGGAGCGATAACTCGTCAAATCGGCGAAGCGGAATCAGACCTTGAGGCCGAGGACCTCGCGGGTGATGACGCCGTTTCTGACCTGGATGTTGACGAACATCACGCGGATCTTCGTGGTCTTGCCGCCGTCCTCGATCAAGACCTCCTCGCCCTTCTCGAAGCGGTAGTCGGTGTCGATCGTCAGGAGCAGGCCGGCCTTGCGCGGTGAAAACGGGTCAGACTCGAAAAACTCTGTCTTCATGCAGGCATTGTAGCTGTCAGCTATTAGCCGTCAGTTTTCAGCCTGGCCAGCAGAGAACCGTGGCCGGACAACCTATTCGTAGCGCAGGGCCTGGGCGATGGGGATCCTGGCGGCCTGCCGTGACGGGATCAGGGTCATGAGCAGCGCGAACCCGAAGGCGAGGCCGGAGATCAGCAGGACCTGGCTCCAGGGGATCGAGAACGTGTTCACGCCCTGGTTGGCGAACTGCTCGGTGATCAGCTGCCGCGCCAGGATCAGCGCGAACACGACGCCGCTGAGCACGCCCATGAAGGCGATGAACGCCGACTCGATCATGAAGGTCAGCCCGACCATACGCCGCGTGTAGCCAATCGCCCTGAGCATGCCGATCTGCTGACGGCGTTCGACGACGGTCCGGAAGGCGATCACGCCCACGGCAGCGACGCCGACGAACAGGCCGAGACCCATGAACCCCTGGATCAAGTAGAAGAAACCGCGCGAGAGCTCCCCCTGGTCGTCGAGCACCTTGCGCAGGGACTCTGCCTGGGCGCCCGTGGTCAGAAGCGTCCCTTCGATCTCGCGCGCGGCAGCGATGTTGTTGGTCCCGGGCGCCGTCTTGACCAGGTAGCGCGTGGTGTCCGGCGCGCCGAATACCGACGCGAACGTTTGTTGAGATACGTGCAGCCCGAAGTACGTGCTTGTCGAACCGGACTCGATGATGCCGATGAGCGTGACCTGCTCGCTCTGGCGCGTCTCCGGGTTGACCACCGTGATCGTCACGGGCTCGAAGACGGTGTCGAGGCCGTCGATCCCGGAGACGAAGGTTGACGTCCCGAAGCCGCCGCCGGCGAGTGCGTTGGAATCGACCACGGCGAACTTCGAGCTACCGGAGAGTGCTTGCCAGACGGCGAGATCGCTGTCGTAGCCGGCGGCGCGCGCCTGCAGGAGGATGCCATTC
Organism: Dehalococcoidia bacterium; assembly: GCA_035293185.1. Lineage (GTDB taxonomy): Bacteria > Chloroflexota > Dehalococcoidia > DSTF01 > WHTK01 > WHTK01. The sequence continues at coordinate 27,604 of DATDOP010000203.1, forward strand.
GCGTCGATGAAGTCCTGGTCGACGGCGCGCACCTGGTACTCGACGAAGTCGGAGTCGCCGCCATCCAGCGCACCGCGCGGATCGCAGGGTTTGTCCGGTCGCAGCTGGCAAACCCGGACGTTGCGGTCTTGCTTGATCTGCAGTGTCCCCACGGCCTCGATCTGGGCCAATACGGGTGCGTTCGTCTGTTGCAGCCGCGCCTTCAGGTCGCCGATCGGGCTGGAGGGGTTCTCGTCCACGGAGATGTCAAAGCCGCCAAGGGCGCGATCGCTGAGGAAGAGGCGGTTGAAGTTGTGGTTCATGGAGGACATGACGACAAGAGCGAAGACCACCAGACAGAACATCGCCATGGTCATGCCGGTGCGCACCTTGCTGTTGAGCGGATAGGCCACCGCCATCTTCACCGAGGGCAGCAGCGCACCGAGGAAGCGTCCCATGCGGGTTATCGGCGTGAGGATCAGGTCGGCGTTGTAGACCACGAGGAAGGTGGAAGACAGCGTCACCATCACGCCGCTGAGGAAGAACATCTCGATGTTGCCCTCGGTCCGGCCGAAGATGCGCTCGATGATCCCGGCGCCGACGTCGACGCCGCCGATGACGAAGTCCCAGGGGTCGAATTCCCAGATGTAGATCAGATAGACGCCGAGCAGCGTGTAGGTGGCGCGCTCGTGCAGGCCGAAGGAACGCAACGTGAAGGCCAGCCCCAGCGGGGCCAGGGAGAGCCCGAAGAGCAGCAGGAAGGCGGATTCGGAGCTTTCGATCTCGAATATGGCGAGGACGGAGCAGCCGACGAGGAGAAACAGCGGTCCCAGCTGGAAGGTCGTGAACACGAAGGTGAGCAGAATCAGGCCGCCCAGCGTGCTCAGCGCCGCCTGCCCGGCGGTCGACCCGACGGCCCCCGCCGAGGAAACGACCATGAAACCGACCACGGCGAGACCGATGCGCGTCAGCCACATGCGCCAGCCGCGCCCCGGGCGGAAGATCAGCTTGCGCAGCGTGGGCAGGAAGCCGCTGGTGCGCCAGTTGGGGCGCTGGGCGTTGGGCTCCGGGATGTCACGGATCGCGCGCACGATGTTGATCAGGCTGATCCGCCAGGAAGAGAAAGTGACGGTGAGGAAGGTGAGGACTACGCCCAACGAGTAGGAGATGATCAGGCTGCGCGGCGTGACATGGGGGGAAATGTCGAGGTTGGTGCTGGCGAACAACGCCGCCATGATCTGGCTCATGCCGATGGCCACCAACACGCCGATGCCGGTGCCGACGGCCGCGGCAAGCACGTTGTACGCCATGCCCTCGCTGAGGAAGGCCTGCACCAGGTCTCGGCGCCGGGTGCCGACGGCGCGAGCCATGCCCATCTCTGACTTTCGCTCCGCCGCCAGCATGACGAAGATCATGAAGATCAGCAGCACGCCGGCGCCGATGGAAAACAGACCGAGGGCGAGGAAGAACGTAGTGAAGATGTTGCCGAACTCTTCCGCCAGGTCGACGCTGATCTGCTTCACGGCCTGCACGGTCAGCGCCTTGTCGGGGCCGATCGCCGGGAGGGCCGCGAGCGCCGCCAGCCGCACCTCGTCCGAGTGGCGTACGCCGGAACGCGCGTCGCCGCGGTTGGAGATCGCTACCATCGTCAGCTGACCCGTGGCGCCGAAGAACTGCTGGGCTGTGGTCAGCGGCAACACGCCACCCTCGCGCCGGGTCGAGATGCCGACCGAGCCCGCCAAGCGGGCGTCCTTGACCACCGCCTTGACGACGAAGTCGCGTGAGTTGGCGCGGGTAAACAGGCTGATCGTGTCGCCGGCTTGCGCGTCCAGTTCTTCCGCTGCCGACTCGTTGATGTAGATCTCGTTCGCCGCGAGGTCGCCCACCTGAGCGCCTCCACCACCGGCGACACGAATGTCCGGCAGGTCCGCCGCAGCCTGCGGCTCGAGACCGACGACGTTGAACAACGGGGCGCTGAGGCGCTTTTCGGGGTTCACTGCCACGGCGACGTCGCCGTAGACCGGCACGACCGCGTCTACGAGCGGGTTCTGCGAAAGCTCGCGGATCAGCGAATCAACCGCCGCGGCGGCGAACGTGTCCTCGCGCACGGCGCCCTCGCTGGGGTCGTCGCCGAACACGTCCTCGTCGTCCCGCTGCCCGACGACTATCTGTTCGTCCAGCGAGCCGAGCACGCCGTAGACCTGGCTGGTGATGCTGCGGTCCACGGTGTCACCGGTGGTGAACGCCGCGGAGATGATCACGGTGCTGAGCATGAGGCCGAGGACGATCAGGGTGGTCTGGGCGCGGCGGCGGGGGATGTTGCGCACGCCGAGCCGGAACATGACGCGATTGGTCACGGCAACGAAGGTGACGCTGGCCAACGACACGGCGAGCAGCACGACCAGCACGTACATGATCAGGTCCATCGAGACGCCGAAGAGCTCGTTCATTGCGGGGGCACCTCAGGAGGTGCGGGCGGGGACCGCGCCGGTGCGGCCGCGCTCCGTCTGGGTCTCCTCCACGATCAGACCGTCCAGCATGTTGACGATCCGGTTGGTCGACTGCGCGATGTGCAGGTCGTGCGTGACGATGACGAAGGTCTGCCTGTTGAGCTCGTTGAGGCCAACGATCAGCTCCATGATCTCGTCGGCGTTCCTGGAGTCGAGATCGCCCGTGGGTTCGTCGGCCCAGACGATAGCGGGCTCGTTGACCAGGGCCCGCGCGATGGTGACGCGCTGCCTCTGGCCGCCGGAGAGCGCGCCGGGCTTGTGTTGGGCCCAGTCTGTGAGGTGGACCAGGTCCAGCGCCTTCATGGCCCGCTCGCGCGCCTCTTTGGCGGGGACGCCGCTGACGAGCAGCGGCAGTTCGACGTTTTCCACGCTGCTGAGGACGGGCAGCAGGTTGTAGAACTGGAAGACGAAGCCCATGTTGCGGGCGCGGTAGTTGCTCTTGGCGTCGTCGGAGAGCTGGCTGATGTCGACGCCGTCGACGCGGAC
>DATDOP010000204.1:0-5546 GCA_035293185.1 Dehalococcoidia bacterium
GCGAGCGCGCTCATGAGGAGGATCGTCGCGGCAGCCGCTCGCATACGACAAGGCTACTCGTCCGCCGCCTCCCGAGCAACACGAAACTGCGCACGGCGGCGAAGCGACCAAGCTCCCCTCGGCGCGGAGAGAGAGGGGCTGACGCTGAGGTTGCCCCACCCCCCGCCGCCACGCTAGGCTCGGCCTCGCATGCTTCTACGCATCACCCTGACCGCCGCCTTCCTCGCGATCGCCGCCGGTGCCTTCCTGCCCTGGTCCGAAAGCGGACCCTTTAGCGAAAACGGCCTCGAAGGCAACGGCCTCGCAACGCTCATCCTCGCGATCGCCGGCATCCTCGCCACCGTCCTCGGCCGGCGCCCGCGCGCCGTGCTCATCGCCGTCTCGTCGGCGATCGTCTGCCTCATCGTCGGCCTGCTCGACCTCAGCGACGTCAGCAGCGCCGGCTCCGACGTCGGTAGCGGCCTCTACCTCACGGTCGGCGCCTCAGCCGCCGCCATCGCCCTCGCCTCCCTGCAGACCTTCGCGATCCTCCGCAAACCGGGAGAGGCGCCGCCCCCGAAGGAAACGGCGCCTCCCACCTCTGACTAGCACTCGGGCGCAATCACACGCCCATCCGCTTATCCGCTGAACATCCGCTGTCAGGCCGCCCGGCCGATCGCCTTCTCCAGGATCGCCAGCGCCTCGTCCACCTCTTCGTTGCTCACCGTCAGCGGCGGCGCCAGGCGCACCGCGTTCGGCCGCACGTTGTTGACGATCAGCCCATTGGCCAGGCAGTCCAGCACCACCTTCTCGGCGATGTCCTGGTTGAACGCCACCGCCAGCAGCAGGCCCTTGCCCCGCGAGCCGGTCACGACAGCGTGATTCGCGCTCCAGCCGTCCATCTTCTTCAGGATGTAGTTGCCCACCTTCTCGACACGCTCGCCGAGGTTCGTCTCGATCATGTAGTTCGTCACCGCCAGCCCGACCGCGGTCGCGAACGGGTTGCCGCCGTACGTCGAGCCGTGGTCGCCGGGCGTGAACACCGCGGCGCTCTCCTTCGCCATGATCGCGCCCAGCGGCACCCCGGAGCCGATACCCTTCGCCAGCGTGATCACGTCCGGCTCGAAGTCCATACCCTGGTACGCGAACAGCGGCCCGGTGCGGCACATGCCCGTCTGCACCTCGTCGGCAATCAGCAGGATGTTGTTGTCGTCGCACCACTTGCGCACGGCCGGGAAGTACGACGGGTTTGGCACGTTGACGCCGCCCTCGCCCTGGATCGGCTCCAGCAGGATCGCCGCCGTCGTCGGCGACGTCGCGTTCTGCAGCGCTTCGATGTCGTTGAACGGGATGTGGATGAACCCGCCCGGCAGCGGCCCGAACGGTTCGCTATAGCGCGGCGTGCCTGTCGCCGTTACGGCCGCGATCGTCCGGCCGTGGAACCCGTCCACCGCCGCGATGATGTCCGTGGCGCCGTTCTTGCGCTCGCGTCCCCACTTGCGCGCCAGCTTGATCGCCGCCTCGTTGGCCTCTGAACCGCTGTTGCCGAAGTAGACGCGGTCGAAGCACGAGTTGTCGATCAGCACCTGCGCCAGCTTGAGCTGCGGAATCGAGTACACCGCGTTCGAGACGTGGATCAGCGTGCGCGCCTGCTCCTCGATCGCCTTGACCACCACCGGGTGGCAGTGGCCCAGGCTGTGCACCGCGGGCCCGCCGAAAAAGTCCAGGTACTGCTTGCCGTTGTCGTCCCAGACCCGCGTGCCATCGCCGCGTTCCACCACGACCGGCATACGACGGCCGGTTGTCATGAACACCCGGCTCTCGATTTCCTTCCAGTCGGTCATGGTGATGGCTCCTTCACTAAAAACAATCACTGCGGGACATCGATCCCGCAGCTACACCGCAACTTGTCATTTCGGGCGCTTCAGCGTCCCCGCGCCCCGTCCGCCCCTTTAGCGGGGTCCGGGGTATCCCCGGCTTTCACTGCAAATCGCAGACGGGGAGCCGATTGTATCACGCGTCCCGGCGCGGCCTCACCAGGCCGCCGTCTACGCCCGCGACCACCGCCTCGTCTGACCCGCAGTAACTCAAGACGGAGCTTCTTGACGTTTCAGTGCGAGTCGTTAGCCATTGTCGCGTGGACGCTGTAAACTCCCGAATCAGACATGCAGAGCACCTACTGGGACGGGGTACTTGCTCGCCGTATCAGCAGGCGCCGCGCGCTGGCAGCAAGCGGCGCCACGGCCGCCGCCGCTGCTTTCCTCACGGCCTGCGGTGGTGACGATAGCGATGACGAGGACGGCCCCGCCGGCGCTGTCGCCGGCGACCCCGCCACGCCTAAGGTCGGCGGCGAGCTGATCTGGCAGAGCACCGGCGACCCCCAGGCCGGCCTTGAACTGATCAAGGTTGTCAGCCTCGGTGTCTACAATATGGCTGGCCTGACTCACGATGGCCTTATGGACTTCGCCTACGGCCAGCCGGGGCATCCGGGAACCGGCATCGAGGTTGAACCCAGTCTGGCGCAGGCCCTACCCGAGATCTCGCCGGACAAGCTGACGCTAACCTTCAAGCTCAGGCCGTCCAGGTTTCACAACGGCCGTCCGCTAACGTCCGAGGACGTCAAGTGGACCTACGACACCCTGGCGCAGGCGCCGGAATCGGCCTATAAGCTGCATCTGAGCTGGCTGGAATCGACGCAGGCGCCCGACGCTTCGACCTTCGTAGTCAAGACACGATTTCCCAACGCGGACGTCCTGCAGGGTCTGGCCTTCTACTACATAGGCGCGATCCTGGCCCGCGAGCACCACGAGAGCGGCGCCGCAGAGAAGACTCTGATGGGCAGCGGCCCGTTCAAGTTCGTCGACTACTCGCCCCCGGGAGTCTCGCGCTACGCGCGCAACCCGGACTACGCCACGCAACCCGGCAAGCCCTACTTCGAAAAAGTGACACGGCTGGGCACGTCAGACGAGGCCAAGAAGCAGGCCGAGGTGCTCGCCGGGCAGGTCCAGTTCTCCTCCTATTCCTTCAGGGGGCCGCAGCGGGACGAGATCAAGAAGCAGCGTCAGGAGCTCCAGGTCTTCCAGTACCAGTCCCCAGGCTCTGGTTCCGTTTACCTGCGCAACGACCTGCCACCCTACAACGACAAACGCGTGCGCCAGGCGTTGAGCATCGGCTACGACCGCAAGCTGCTGAGCAACCTCTACGACGGCGAAGGCAAACCGGACCAGGCGTTGTCCCGCGGCGGCGAGGCCTGGGAGTTTCGCGGGCCGGAGCAACTGCCCCGCGCCGACCTCTACCAGCTCAACGTCTCAGAGGCAAAAAAGCTGCTGTCTGCCGCGAACGTGACGCTGCCGCTCAAGGTGACAATGCCGGCCTGGGCGGCCAGCGTCACCGGCCAGCGTGCCCTCGATGAGATCACGTCGATCACCGGGCAGTGGCGCAACCACGGCCTCGTCGACGCGACGCTGGTCGAGGACACAATTCCCACTTCGGGGCCGCGAATTCGCGGAGACTATGCAGCAATGCAATGGTGGGTCAATAACACATCCAGTGCGCCAGGCGTCGGCATAGCGATGCGCAACAAGTACTTCTCCCCTCCGGGCGGTGTCACGCCGCCGACGATGAACATCGGTATCGTCAACAACCCGGCGTTGAACGTCTTGCTGGACAAAGAGGTGGGCGAGTTCGACAGGACCGCGCGCATAGCCATCTTCCGTCAGATCGAAGAGCTGCTCTCGGAGGAGATGGTGCACACCTCTGGCGTCACCCAAGGCGAGCTTGCCTACTTCGTCGACCCGTCGGTCAAGAACGCACAGGTGCCCAGAGACGGCTTCAACGCCGCCGCCCCCTGGCTGAAGCACTGGTGGTTCGGCTAGTCGCGGCGGGCTACGCCCGAGATCGAGGCGCCTGATGGAGCCGCCGCCCGTCCAGTACGTCACCAACAGCGATGGCTACAACATCGCCTACGCCCTCAGCGGCGAAGGCCGGCCGGTCGTCATGCTACCCATGTTCATGAACGACCTCACGCTCATGTGGCAGGAGCCCGAGCTCCGGGCCTTCTTCGAGGAAATGTCCGCCCACTACAAGCTCATCCAATACGATGGCCGCGGCCAGGGTGCATCGTCGCGCGGGCTAAGAAGCGGCCACACGGTGTGGGACTACGTCCGCGACCTGGAGGCTGTTGTGCAGCACCTGGGGTTGAAGCGAATGACCCTTATCGCGGCCTCTGGGTCTGGTTTCACGGCTGTGCCGTACGCCATTAGCCACCCGGAGAAGGTTGAGGCGCTGATCCTCTGGGGGGCGGCGTGGCACTTCCCTCAGGGCAGCGCGAACACGATGTTGCCATACGCCGACTTGGCGCGCCGGTCGATGGCGATGTTTGCCCGGATATCCACTGCTGGGGAGCGCTTCGCTCCCGAACTCAAGTACAAGCGCTTCCTCGGCGCCATGACACGCGAAGACCTCTTTACATCTCAGGACGGTTTGTTTGGTGCCACGCTTCGGCCGATTCTGCCCTCGTTAAGTGTGCCAACACTGATCCTCGGCAGCCGCTCATCTGAGGACCTGCCCTGGCTGGAAAAGACCTTTCGCGAGCAGGCAACGTTGGTCCCAGGTGGGCGTCTGGTCTTGTTCGATTTCAACCGGGTTTATCCACCGGGTCTGAGTCTGGAAGGCGCGTCGCCAGCCTTTCTGGCTATACAGCAGTTCCTAAATAGCCTCGCTGACGCAGAACGGGATGCAGCTAAGATTCGCAGCGATGCGACGCATAGCGGTCTGTCCGCTCGCGAGATCGAAGTCCTGCGCCTCGTCGCCGCCGGCCGCAGCAATCAGCAAATCGCCGACGAGCTCGTGATCAGCCTCAACACGGTGCGTCGCCACGTCAGCAACGTCTTCGACAAGACCGGCGTCGCCAACCGCACCGAGGCCTCCGTCTACGCCCGCGACCACGGCCTCGGCTGATGGAGCCACCGCCCGTCCAGTACGTCACCAACAGCGATGGCTACGACCTCGCCTACACGGTATGTGGCGAAGGGCTGCCGTTCGTCGAGATGCCATTCCACATGAGCCACGTCCGTAACCGCTGGAGCAACCCCGAAATATCGCAGTGGCTGGAAGGCCTTAGCCAGCGTTTCAAACTGATCTGCTACGACGCCCGTGGGATGGGGATGTCGACCCGAGGCCTTCGAGACTTCGCGCTAACCGACTACGTACGTGACCTGGAGACCGTGGTCGACCACTTGAAGCTTGACCGTTTTGTGCTCCATGGTTGGGTCCATGCCGGTCACGCCGCCGTGCTGTACGCGGTAGCCCATCCGGAAAGGGTGGAGGCCCTGATCCTCGCGAATTGTTCGCTCTTGGCCACCGCGGGCTCGAAGGCGGGGCAGGAGCTTGCGCGTGAGAACTGGGATACCTTCTTGACCATGCTCACGGCGATCCTGCCGGTCGCGGACCGTTCTGACAGCGTTGAACGGCTGCGTCAGGGGGCTACTCAGGAAGACTGGCTGACGGTTGCCGCAGGCGTCGGCGTCTCGGATATCACCGGACGTCTGGCGGAGCTACGGGTGCCC
>DATDOP010000205.1:0-8818 GCA_035293185.1 Dehalococcoidia bacterium
TGGGCGATGCGCGCTTCGAGTCGTTCACGCAGGCGGTAGTGCGGCTCCATGCCGACCTCGCCTGAGCTGGATTCGGCTTCGACCATGACGGCCTCGAGCGCCATCGAGAAGACGGCGGGCTCGTCGGGCTGGCTGTAGGGGGTGGCGCCGAGCAGGGCGAGCGCGTCGCGCACGGGCAGCTCGAAGCCGTACTTGCCTTCCTGCCAGAGGATGCGCCGGTAGCGGTCGAGGGCGCGGTAGGCGTTGCGCGCCTCGTCGAGGTCGGCCTCCAGTTCGTCGAGCCTGGCCTCGGCGTCTTCCATGCGCGTGCGCGCCTCGTCGATGCCGGGGAGGGTCTCTGCTTCGACCCAGTCCGGCGGCTCGCCCTCAGCGGAGGTGAGCAGCGTGTTGCGGATGGCGGCGACGAACTTGCCGGCCATCTCGGCGCGCTGCGAGGAGAGGAGGTTAGGCGAGAGCGCAGGTATGAAGATTACGCGCCCGCCGCCCACCGGCATGTCGATGGCGATGGCGGCGCCGCCGGGGCTGCGGGCGATGACTTTCGCGCCGGGGAAGCCGGCGGCGCCTTCGGGGAAGGCGGCGCGATAGAGCACGCCTTCCATGCCGTCCAGCAGGTTGGCGAAGGGGTGCTCCCAATCGATGACTTTGACGGCGCGGCCGCTGGCGGCTTTGACGTAGGACGAGCCGTAGTCGCAGCCTGCCGGCGCCGGCAGCCAGTGGTAGCGATGGAAGCCGGTGAAGCCCGTCACGTCCGGGTGAGCGACGTCCGGGTAGGCGAAGCAGACGACGAGCCCGCCGCGGGCCAGGAATCGCTCCGTCTCCTCGCGACGGCGGCGCAGGATGTCGACGACGCCTACGGTCTCGGCCGAGGTATAGCCCTCGACGACGGGGATGTCGTCGTAGGTCTGGTAGGCGCCTTCGCCGCGCGCGACCTGCTCGACGAACTTAGACACGCCCTCTGAGGGGTCGATGAGCAGCGCATCGTAGTCGTAGAAGGACAGGGCGCTGGCCCAGTTGTAGTTGTCGACCGCGGGGTCGGGGATGCCCTGGCCGATGGCGAGCACGCGCACTAGGATTCGCCCTCCAGGTTGAGCTGCTTGAGGTAGGCGCGCAGTCCGGGCGCGATGTCCGGGCGCCGCAGCGCCAGCTCCACGGAGGCCACGAGGAAGGACAGCGGCCGGCCGGTGTCGTAGCGGGCACCCTGGAAGCGGTAGGCGTACAGGCCCTCGCCGCGAGCCACGGTCTGCATGGCGTCAGTGAGCTGCAACTCACCGCCGTAGCCGGGCTCTACCTGGTCGATAGCGCTCCAGATCGCCGGCGTGAGCAGCAAGCGCCCGACGATGGCGAGCCGGCTGGGGGCGTTGCCGACAGACGGCTTCTCAACCATGTGGCTGATCTTGGTGACCCGATCGTCAAGCGTGTCGCCGGCGATGATGCCGTAGCTGGAGACCAGCTCCTGAGGCACCTCTTCGACGGCGACGACGCCGGCACCGTATTGCTCATAGCAGTCGATCAGCTGGCGCGCGGCGGGCGGTTCGCCGGCGATGATGTCATCCGGGTAGACGACGATGAACGGCTCGTCGCGGATCAAAGCCCGGGCGGTGTTGACGGCGTCGGCGAGTCCGCGGGCCTCGGGCTGGCGCACGTAGGCGATGTCGGCCATGCTGGCGACCCGGCGCACCTGCTCGAGCTTCTCGAGGTCGCCCTTCTTCTCGAGCATGTCCTCGATGTCGCGGGAGCGGTCAAAGTAGTCCTCGATGGTGACTTTGCCCGCGGCGGTGACGATGACGATTTCGTGGATGCCGGAGCGCACGAGCTCGTCGACGGCGTAGTGGATGACCGGCCGATCGACGAGGGCGAGCATCTCTTTGGGCAGCGCCTTGGTGGCGGGAAGCATGCGCGTGCCGTAGCCAGCGGCCAGGATTACTGCCTTACGGACTGGGAGCAGGGCGCACCTCAAGATTTAGATTCGCTATTCTAGCACCCGTGTTAAATATGGAGGCTCTGCCCCCAAGCCCAGGTATTGAAGATGGAGGCTCTGCCCCCAAGCCTAGGTATTGAAGATGGGGGCTCTGCCCCGAAGCCCCCGTTGAAGGACCGGGGGACGCCCCCGGTGCCCCCTGACGCGGCTCTCGGGGTCGATGCTGGAACCTCGCAGCGTAATCACGTTAGAAGGACGTCGCATGCCATTTCTTGAACGCGATGGGGTCAAGCTGTATTACGAGGACAGCGGCGGCGGTGACCCGCCGTTGCTGCTGGTGCACGGCTGGACCTGCAACCACAGCCACTGGGCGGCGCAGGTGCAGCACTTCTCGCCACGGCACCGCGTGGTCACTGTCGACCTGCGGGGCCACGGCCAGAGCGACGCGCCGCAGCAGGAGTACACGATGCCGGGCTTCGCGGACGACCTGGCCTGGCTTTGCCAGCAGCTGGGCGTGCAAGGGCCGGTGGTGGTGGGGCACAGCATGGGGGGCGTCGTCACGCTCGTGATGGCGGAGCGACACCCGGACGTGGTGCGCGCGGGCATCGTCGTCGATTCGCCGTTCCCGCCGGTGATGGGCGGCTTTGAACGCCTGGGGCCGGTGATCGAGGGAATGAGCCAGCCGGACTACAAGCCGTTCGCCACGGACTTCATCGAGACGATGTTCGGCCCGGAAGACGACCCGGCGCGCAAGCAAGAGATCATCGCCGGGATGCTGGCGACGCCGCAGCATGTAATCGTCGGGGCGATGAAGGGCAACGCCGGCACGGACCTGCTCGCGACGGGCGACGCGATCAAGCAGCCGATGTTGATCATCTCGGCGGGGCACATGAGGTTCAGCGACCCGTCGCTGATGACGACGCGGTTCGCGCGCTTTCGCTTCGGTCAGACGGTGGGTTCGGGGCATTTCAACATGGTGGAGGTTCCGGAGCAGGTGAACGCGATGATCGAGCGCTTCCTGGCGCTGGACGTCGAATGAGAGGTAGGGCAATCGTCCGCTGATTTCCGGTCGGCGGCGAGGTGGTTGGTGGGTACCGCAGGTTGAAACCTGCGGCACGGCGAGACGAAGTCGATAGTAGGGGCCCAGCATGCTGGGCACCTACTATCGAGGGTTGATCTGAGCAGGGTGCCGTGCTTGCAGCGACACCGCAGGTTGAAACCTGCGGCATCGGAGCCGACGGTCTGTCTGGTTGTAATCGCCACGTTTGCTGCGCATCGCTGGCGCTCTGCTGCGCCACCACCCACGCACGAGGAAGAGAGGATACTGAGGGGACACCCCTCAGGCTCCCCGCGCATGGGCTTCGCCCCCGCTACCCCCGATGCGTTAGCGGAAGATGAGGTGCCGAAAGCAGCGGAGCAGCAGGTGGGCACCGCAAGTTGAGGCCGGCGGCATGTAGGGGAGGGGTTCAGGGTGACCACGGTCTGGATGCTGTTCCCGCAGCGCGAAGGCGTGCTGTATGATCCGCGTTGGCCCGACTTTGGGCATCCCCCCGCCATGCACAGATACAGTTCAGGAGGACAAATGAACCGCTTCGTTAGCCCATTGATCCGGCTCATCGACCGAGTCTCGCCGGCCCAGACGGTTTCGGCGCACTGCGACGTCCCTTGCGGCATCTACGACCCGCATGCGGCGCAGATCGCGGCGCTGACGGTGCTGCGCATGAACCAGCTGATGGCGAACCTGGAACGCCCGCCGATGGATGCGCCGGCTGACGCTCAGCGCACCGCCCTCAATTCGATGTCGCGCTACATCAAGGCGAAGGAAGAGCACGCGGAGCTGTGCAAGAAAGAAATCGATATCCTTTGGCACGACTACTTCCGGCCGGAGCACCTGGAGAAGCACCCCGACCTGCACACGAAGGTGTGGATGGCGAACAAGCTGGCGTCGCGCAACAAGCAGACGGCAGACGTGGCCGCCGCCGAGGAGCTGCTGGCCGCGGTGCGCGAGATCGCGCAGATCTTCTGGGAGACGAAGGGCGTTGCGACACGGGTCGCGGGCTCGAACCAGGCTGTCGGCGGCGAATTGGTCTACGTGGCGTAGCCAGCAACAAGCAACAAGCTACGAGCAACAAGATGCAAAAGGGGCCGGGTCTTGAGACCGGGCCCTTTGCGTTGCGCCGTCCCGGCGGTGATGCCAGAGTGATGGCTGCGTGAAGAAGCTATTCGGTGCATTGTTTGGCCTCTCACTGGTGTTGGCTGGGCTGGCCTCGGGACGGCTGGTGCGGCGCTATGTGGTCGAGGGGCGCAGCATGCTGCAGGCTTACGCGCCGGGCGATCGGCTGGTCGTCGAGGGGCTGACGTACCGGCTGCGGGCGCCGCGGATCGGCGAAGTGGTGGTCGTGCGGCAGATGGGGACGCAGGGACGGCTGGACCTGAAGCGCGTCGCCGCGAAGCCTGGCGCGGAGGTGACGGTACGCGGCGCGACCGACTTCCTGGGCCACGACGAGTGGTACGTGCTGGGCGACAACCTGGACGAGAGCACGGACAGCCGCGAGCGGGGGCCGGTGAAGACCGGGGACATCGCCGGGCGAGTGTGGTTCCGTTACTAGGGACAGGCAACAGGCAACAAGCTCCAGGCAACAAGGGATCAGTACACCCACCCCTGTTGCCTGTTGCCTGGAGCTGGTTGCTGAGTTACCTAAAAGCCGGGGGCGCGGGTGAGGCGCGGCATGGGCTGGCCTGAGGCTTTTATGCGGTCGATTTCCGCTTGCGTGGGCTCCCAGATCGCTTCCATCTCGTTGCCTTCGGGGTCGAAGAACATGACGTTGGCGGAGTTGGGGTCCGGGCTGTAGCCGCCGATGCGCACGTTTTTCTCCAGCAGGCGGGCATGCAGCTTTTCGAGGTCCTCGAAGGTGTCCATCTCCCAGGCGAAGTGGTACATGCCGACGCGCGAGGGGTCGGGGTCAGCGGCGCCGGCGGGCAGGGGCATCAGGGCGATTTCGTGGGAGGCGTCCTCGCGAATGCCGAGGAAGGTGATGCCGTACATCTGCTTGCGCAGCGTGAGGCCGACGACCTCCGTGTAGAAGGCGGCGGCGCGGTCGACGTCACGGACGCGGAGGGCGACGTGGCCGAGCCAGCGTGGCGTGCCGGCGGCTTTCGTGGTCATGTATGTCTCCTGAGGTGTGATTAGGACCGGAAGTAGCAGCGGCCGTCCGGGCGCTCGCCGACGGGTGTGGGGCAGGCCCAGGTGGGGTCTGAGAGCTGCTCGGCGTTGAAGCTGCGGTGGCAGTAGGCGCATTCGAGCTGACGGTGCTGGGCCGGGCCGGTGAAGGGCGGGAACAGCGATTCGAGCTCGAGGCGAACCGGGTCTTCGGGCGGGAAGAACTGGGAGAAGTCGCCGGAGGGCTCGGCGCGCTGCAGGCCGCCGCCGCGTCCGCGACGGATCTTCTCCTGCAGCATCATCAGGCCGGTGAGCAGCGATTCGGGGCGCGGCGGGCAGCCGGGGACGTAAACGTCCACCGGGACGATGAGGTTGACGCCGGGAAGCGTGCTGTAACCGAAGGCGAAGGGCCCGCCCATGGTGGCGCAACCGCCGAAGGCGATGACCCACTTCGGCTCCGGCATCTGCAGGTAGACGCGCCGCACCGACGGCGCCATTTTCCAGGTGACGGTGCCGGCGACGATCATGAGGTCCGCCTGGCGGGGCGAGGCGCGAAAGACCTCGGCGCCGAAGCGGGCGATGTCGTAGCGGGAGGTGGCTGTGGCGATCATTTCGATGGCGCAGCAAGCGAGGCCGAACATGGCGGGCCAGAGCGAGGAGCTGCGCGCCCAGTTGAGGAGGTTCTCGACACTGCCGAGGAGCAGGTTCTGCTCGAGGTCCTGCTCGACCGTGGTGGCGTGCTGGATGACGGGGAGGCTGAAGTCCTGCTCTGCCATGTCAGGTCGATTCTAGGCGCAGGGCGGCGCTTAGGACAACGGCGGGGCTGTCAGTGGAGGAGGAGCGGAAAAGCGGATGCGGGCGGCCATGATAGGTCGACGAAGCACGACTCACCTCACCCCCGCTGCCGCGCGCCCCTCTCCGATTTCGGAGAGGGGCTGTGGACGACGCTCCGTCTGCAACGGATGCAGGCCTGGAGTGCCGGGCGCAGGCCCTCACCCCGAACCCTCTTCCAGAAGACGAAGACCTCGACGGCCAGGCGCAGATTGCAGCGATCCTGGTGAGTCAGCCGGTCGTGATTTGCGGGGCGAGGGCGCGGAGCTTCTGGACGGCTGGCGGCAGCTTCGCGAGCAGGTAGTCGACGTCCTCGCGGGTGTTGGCGTGGCCCAGGGCGATGCGCAGGCTGGCGCGGGCGACGTCCAGCGGCACGCCCATGGCGGTGAGGACGTGCGAGGGCTCCAGCGAGCCGGTGGTGCAGGCGCTGCCGCTGCTGGCGCTGATGCCGTTGAGGTCGAGCTGGATGAGGACGGCCTCGCCTTCGACGCCTTCGAGGCAGCAGCTGAAGCTGTTGGGCAGGCGCTGCGCAGGGTCTGACGGGCCGGTGAGGCGGACGCCGGACAGTCGTTGGGGCAGCTGAGACCAGAGGTGGTCGCGCAGGCCGCGCAGGTGGGCAACGTTGGCCTCACGCTCCGTCTCCACCAGCTGCAGGGCTCTGGCGAAGCCGACGGCGCCGGCGACGTCCTCGGTGCCGGCGCGCCGGTTGCGCTCCTGCGAGCCGCCGAGGATCTGGGCGACGAAGGGCGTGCGCGGGCGTACGTAGAGCGCGCCGACGCCCTTGGGGCCGTAGAACTTGTGCGCCGCGAGCGAGAGCAGGTCGACGCCGAGCGCTTCGACGTCGAGGTCGAGCGCGCCGGCGGCCTGGACGGCGTCGGTGTGGAAGACAACGTGGGGGTCGTGCTGCTTGACGACGCGGGCGAGGTCAGCGATCGGCTCGACGGTGCCAACCTCGTTGTTGGCGTACATGATCGAGACGACGGTGGTGTCAGGGCGGAGGGCCGCGCGCAGGTCATCAGGGCTGACGAAGCCTTCGGCGTCCACGGGCAGGTAGGTGGCGCTGAAGCCCTCGCGCTCCAACTGCTCGACGGTGTGCAGGACGGCGTGGTGCTCAATGGCGCTGGTGATGACGTGCTTGCCGCGCCGCATCGCGCCGAAGGCGGCGCCGCGGATCGCCAGGTTGTCGGACTCGCTGCCGCCGCTGGTGAAGACGACGTCGTTGGGGCGGGCGTTGAGGACGGCGGCGACGTCGCGGCGAGCGGCGTCGAGCGTCTTGCGTGCCTCGCGGCCCTCGAAGTAGATGCTGGACGGGTTGCCCCAGACGCTTTCGAGGACGGGGCGCATGGCTTCGAGGACGCGAGGGTCGAGCGGCGTGGTGGCGGCGTGGTCGAAGTAGACGCGTCGCTGATCGTTCACGGGTCGAGATTAGCACGGGAGGCAGAGGGTCTGAGTGCAGCGTTGCGCACCTCACCCTCATCCCTCTCCGATTTCGGAGAGGGAAGCTCAGCCGGCGGAGCGAACTACGCCAGGGACGTGGGCGAGGCGGTTTCTGGTACCTTGGGAGGCGTGGAAGGCACGCGCGTGCGCATAGTTGAGCTGCTGCGGCAGCGGGGGAAGGCGACGGTCGAAGACCTGACGCGGGTGCTCGACCTGGCGCCGGCGACGGTGCGGCGGCACCTGGACGTGCTGCAGCGCGACGGCCAGGTGGCGCTGGAGAGCGTGCGCCGGGCAACCGGCCGGCCGCACTACGTATTCAGGCTGACGCAGGCAGGCCGCAACCTGCTGCCGGGGCACTACATCGGCCTGACGGCGCGGACGATCCGCGAGCTGCTGTCGCTGCGGCCCGCGGACACGCAGGGCAAGGACGGGCGCGGCGTCGCGCTGCTGACGTTCGAGCGCATGACGTCGTCGCTGCTGCAGGCCTGCGAGCGCCGCGTGACGGCGTCGAAGCTGCCGGAGCGGCTGCGGGAGGCGATCGACGCGCTGGCGGAGGGCGGGATCGTGGTCGAGGCGGCGGCGAAGCGCGGGGGGTACCTGCTCAAGGTGCGCGATTGTCCCTGCCGCTGGGCGGACTCGACGCGCGAGGGCGCCTGCAAGCAGGCGGAGGCGCTGCTGGGACGCCTGATCAAGACAACGGTCCGCCGGGAGCAGGACGAGGAGCGCGACGTGTGCGCGTATTTTGTGGCGGACGCGGGGTAGCGATTGAGACGGCCTCTGGACGACGAGCCGTCATGCCTCACCCCCGCTGCCGCGCGCCCCTCTCCGATTTCGGAGAGGGGCTGTGAGCGATGGACCGCGTGGCTGTTGCAGCAGCCCCGGCGAGAGCCGCGCGACGTGTGCGCGTATTTTGTGGCGGACGCGGGGTAGCGATTGAGACGGCCTCTGAACGACGAGCCGTCACACCTCACCCCCGCTGCCGCGCGCCCCTCTCCGATTTCGGAGAGGGGCTGTGAGCGATGGACCGCATGGCTGTTGCAACAGCCCCGGCGAGAGCCGCGACGTGGCGAGCGACTTCGGGCTGGATGGCTCTTGACAGGGCGGGGTATTGCCATTCAGGGGCCATCCGAAGATACTTGTAGTGTCATTTGTACTGCGCCCGATTAAGGAGCAAACATGGTAACCGGCAACGCAATCGTCACCGTCACTGACAAGGCCGCTGAGAAGGCCAAGGCAATCCTGACCGAACGCGGCGTTGAGAACGGCGCCTTGCGTGTATTCGTCGTATCCGGTGGCTGCTCTGGCTACTCGTACGGCATGGCCATCGCCCGCAGCCGCGAAGAGGACGACATCGCTATCGAGGCGTCCGGCATCACGTTGCTGGTCGACGCCGAGAGCGCCCCTTTGCTGGAAGGCGCCGAGGTCGACTACGTGGACGACCTGATGAAGAGCGGCTTCACGATCTTCAACCC
>DATDOP010000206.1:0-11422 GCA_035293185.1 Dehalococcoidia bacterium
AGAAGTACCCGGGGCTGGAAGAGGTGATGGTGGGTCAGCCCGTGGGCACGCCGCGGGCGGTGATCCTGGAGCAACTGGAGCGCTTCGGGACGGAGGTTATGCCTCTGCTGAAGCGGGGCTAGAAAGACAGAACGATGGTTACGAACCGCAAACTCACCGGCAAGATCGCGCCCGAGCGCATCCGCGCCTTCGAGGCGCCGCGGCCGCCCGAGGGGCTGGTCGAGGGCTTCCGGGAGCTGGGCGACTGCAGCGGCGTCGTCTCCGACGTCATGGATGAGCTGGGGATCACCGGCGTAATCGCGGCATCCACCCTGCGCCCGACGATCGCCGGGGCGTGCATCGTGGGGCCGGCGTTTACGGTGCGCAACATCGCCGCGCGCGCCAATCCCTTCGAGGCGGCACAAGTCCACGCCAACGGCATGGCGGAGTTCGAGGCGCATAACCTGGCGCTGCCCGGCGACGTCATCGTCATCGACGGCGTGCCCGGCGTTTCGAACATGGGCGGCATCTCGTCGCAGACCGGCAAGCGCCAGGGCGAGGCGGGGGCCATCGTCTTCGGCGGCGTGCGCGACGTGGCACACTCGCGGCGCGTGGGCTACCCGATCTGGTCGAGCGAGGTCACGCCGGCGACGGGCAAGTGGCGCCTCCAGACGGTTGAGCTGAACGGCGAGCTCACGATCGCCGGCGCGCGAGTCGCGCCCGGCGACATCGTCGTCGCGGACGACACCGGCGTCTGCTTCATCCCACGCGACCGCGCCGAGGAAGTGCTGCAGCGCGCTCGTACGAAGTCGGCGGCGGAAGCCGCCAAGTGCGAGGCGATCGACCGCGGCGTGCCGGTGGCGGACCTGCCGCCCAGCTAGCGTCTACTCCCGCGTCTCGAAGGCCAGGGTGGCGTAGCGGATGAAGATCCCGCCGCCGGGCTTGCCCAGCGGCCCGTTGGCGGCGAGACAGGCGATGACGTGGCGAGCACCCGGCACCGCGCTCGGGCTGATCGGTACTCGCTGCTGGCGGTTCCAGCCGGCCACCGTGCCGTTCGTCGTGTCGATCTGACCGTCGACCCAGACTTCGCCGTAGTCGTCGATGTTCGTCTCGAAGATCACGTTGGCGCCGGCGATCGACATGCCGTCCAGCGTCTCCGGCAAGTCGACAGCGATACGCCACCAGCCGAACGTGAAGCCCCTGGAGACGAAGCGGCGCAGGCTATCACAGACCTGCCAGCCGGAATCGTCGTAGTCGGGCAGGCGCGCCGGACTGCCTTCCAGCTCCGCGACCAGCCCCTGGTTGGGCTCGGCCGGCACGTAACCGAGCGCGCTGCGCCAGACGCCTTTGACTTTCGCCCTGTCCTCTGCTTTGTCCAGATCGAGTGCAACTCTTGGCATTGATTCACCACTTTCTAGTGGCGAATGCTAGCAGCCGGAGGGCAGGTCAGGCTGTTTCGGCGTAGCGACGTTGCTCACGAAGAACGCGGCGTGGCGGCTCGTGTCCGGCCAACCAGGTGAGGGGCGCCGGGAAGCGCGCGTTGTGCCGCGCCAGCGAACGCAGATTCAGGGCGAGCGTGAAGCCGATGCTGACGGCGACGAGGCCGCCGAAGGCGTCCAGGAGGTAATGGTTGGCGGTCGCGACGATGGTCAAGCACATGATCGCGGGCCAGAGCAGCCCCATCAGGCGCAGGGCGGGCCGGTTGGCCGTCCAGCAGACGCTGAGGCCGAGCAGCAGGCTCCAGCCAAAGTGCAGGCTGGGCATGGCCGCGTAGGGGTTCATGAGGAACTCGGGCGAGAGTGTCTGTCCCTCAGCGCCGAAGACGGTGTCGATGAAGCCGCCGCCGGGCATAAGCCGTGGCGGCGCGGCCGGATACAAGGCGAAGGAAATCAGGCTGACGGCGCCGGAGAGCAGGAAGGCGTTGCGCAGCAGCAGGTACCGCGCCGGCGCCTGGTGGTACATCCAGACCGCGAACACGCCGATCAACGGCAGGTGGCCGTAGAGGTAGACGAAGTTGAGCAAGCCGGCGAGGAAGGGTTGGCTCATGAGGGCGCCCTGAACGTCGAGCTCCCAGAGCAGGCCGAGGTCACGTTCGAGGCTCATGATGTCGTGCGCGTTGGTGATCGCTTGATCTGCCTGGCCCTGGACCAGTATCCGGACCAGTGTGTAGAGCGCCATGCTCACCGAGATCAGCACGACCTCGCGCGCGACGCCGGAGAGGCCTCTGAGGGAAACGCTGCGTTGCGGGAAGCCGATGGCGATTGATGTCATGCCGGTTCGCTCCGATCTCGCTCAGTATCGAAGCGAGACGGCGTCCGGACACGAGGCAGGAGGCGGAACGAGGCCTCACACTTTAGGCGGAGGCGGAGGCTAGCGGGCTATGGCTCCGGCCTCGAGCGCGTGCAGCGATTCGGCGCTGGCCTGGATGCGCTCCATAAAGGCGTTGAGCAGATCCTTCTCCTCCTCCGAGAAGCCGGCGAGCAGGTCGGTGGAGAACTGGACGGCGGCGGGCACCAGCTTCTCGCAGAGGGCGCGTCCGGCAGGAGTCAACCCGACGTCGGTCGAGCGCCTGTCGACTTCACCCGGCCGCCGCTCGACCAGGCCTTCCTCCTCGAGGGAATCGACGAGATAGCTGATGTTGGGGGAGGTAACGCCGAGGATCTTGCTGAGCTGGGCCTGGTTCATCTTCGCCGTGGGGCAGAGAAAAAGCGTCTTGAGAACGGAGTAGCGCCCGAAGGACTTCCAGACGCCGACAGAGTTGAACGTGCGGGCGAGCGCCGCCAGCGTGGCGGTGTAGACGGAGACGATCTTGAGACTGGCCTCGAGCGCGGGGAGGTCGGCCCACTCGTAGCGTTGCTTGTACTGTCGCGCCGACTCCTTCTGCTGGAGGATCGACCGGTAAGTCGCGCCGCCCGCTACGGTTGGGATCTGCGGTTCATCGGTCAATGCTCGGACCTCCCTCCTGCGTTCGAGGCCACTTTACAGTCGAATCGAACGGATTTATAGTACCGCCGCTATTCGATAAATGTTTATGCAATTCTCGAGCCGCCGGAGGGGGAAGTAATGAGGCGCAGCACGGACCGAATCCTGACGACGCACGTCGGTAGCCTGGTCAAGCCGGACGACTTGATGGATATGATCGCGGCGAAGCAGCGCGGCGAGCCCTACGACGAGGCGGCTCTGCAGAAACGCATCACCGGAGCCGTCCGCGACGTGGTGAAGAAGCAGGCGGAAACCGGCATCGAAATCGTCAACGACGGCGAGCTGTCGAAGTCGAGCTGGGGTGCTTATTTCAGCGGACGGTTGAGCGGCGTCGAGGCGCGGCCGGGCCAGATGAGCATGCCTGCGACCGGCATCATCGCGCGCGACGAGCGTGTGTTCCCGGAGTGGTTCGCGGCGGCGCGGGCCGGTGGTGGCCCCACCGCGTCCAGCTATGTGCTGCGCGCCGCGATCGCGACCCGCGGCCGCCCCGTGGCGGGGATGCAGGGCGCCTTCTGCACCGGGCCGCTCAAGTACATCGGGCAGAGTGAGGTGCAGACGGACATCGCGAACCTCAAGGCGGCCGCCGCGGGGCTGGACGTGGAGCCGTGCCTCACCGCCCTGGCACCGCCAACGATGACGTTCTTCCTCAAGAACGAGCACTACGGCAGCGACCGCGACTTCGTCTTCGCGGTCGCCGAGGCGATGAACGAGGAGTACCGGGCGATCGCGGAGTCCGGGATCCTGCTGCAGCTGGACGAGCCGGCGTTGGCGACGCTGTGGCAGACGTTCCCGGACATGGACGTGCCGCAGTACCGCGCCTGGATGGAGATGAACGTGGAGGCGCTGAACGTCGCGCTCGAGGGCGTGCCGGAAGACCGGGTCCGCATCCACACCTGCTGGGGCAGCTCGCACCACCCGCACTCCACGGACATCCCGCTGGAGAGCATCCTGGACCTGATCCTCAAAGTGAACGTGGGCGCCTACTCGCTGGAGGCGGCGAACCCGCGCCATGACGCCGACTGGCACGTCTGGCAGAAGACGAAGCTGCCGGACGGCAAGCTGCTGATCCCGGGCGTCATCGGGCACTTCACGGACTTCGTGGAGCATCCGCAGCTCGTCGCGGATCGGCTGATTCGCTACGCCGGCGTGGTGGGCAAGGAGAACGTGATCGCCGGGGTGGACTGCGGCCTGGGCACGCGCGTGGGGACGGAGTCGATTGCCTGGGCGAAGTTCGCAGCGATGGCCGAGGGGGCGCGTCTAGCTTCGGCTGAGCTGTGGCGATAGACTGGGCCGCGCCCTGTCCACCGCTAACCACCTGAGGAGGTCCTGAAATGGCATCACCGTACCGCGCCGATCACGTCGGCAGTTTGCTGCGCCCGCCGGAGCTGCTGGAGGCCCGTGCCCAGTTCGCCGACGGCAAGATCAGCCAGCCGGAGCTGCGCGAGGTCGAAGAGGCGAGCATCCTCAAGGCGCTGGAGCTGCAGCGCGGCGCGGGCGTGGACGTGGTGACGGACGGGGAGTACCGCCGCGCCGGCTGGAGCGGTCCGGCCCAGGCAGGCGCGATCGAAGGGCTGGCGCAGGTCACGGGCTCGCCGATCCGGCGGATCTTCGCAGAATGGCGCGGCCCGAACGCGGAAGAGGCGAACACGTCCGCGACGCAGCAGCGGGCGATGGTGGCGAGCGAGAAGCTGCGCAAGGCGAAGCGATTCGTCGCGGACGACGCCGCGTTTCTGAAGCAGCACGCCGGCATGCCGTGGAAGATCACGATGCCGGGGCCGATGTCGATGACGGGTGGCATGTTCGAGCCGGGGGTGAGCGACAAGGTCTACGCGACGCCGTTCGCGCTGGCCGAGGACCTGGCGGGCATGATCAACGACGAAATCAAGGCGCTGATCCAGGACGGCATCTCCTACGTCCAGCTCGACTCGCTGCACTATGTGGAGCGCGTGGCGGACAAGACGGTGCGCCAGCGCATGATCGATTCGGGCGAGGACCCGGAAGCGTACCTGGACGAGCTGATCCGTCTGGACAACATCGCGCTGGCAGGGGCGCGCGGTACCCCGGGGATCACGGTGGGGCTGCACATGTGCCGCGGCAACAACCGCAGCCGCTGGCACGCGGAGGGCAGCTACGACCCCGTGGCGGAGAAGGCGTTCAAGGGACTCAACGTCGACCGGTTCTTGCTGGAGTACGAGAGCGAGCGCGCCGGCGGCTTGGAGCCGCTGCGTTTCGTGCCGCGGGACAAGATGGTCGTGCTGGGGATCGTCAGCTCGAAGCTGGCGGCGCTGGAGTCAATCGACCAGCTGAAACGGCGCATCGAAGAGGCGACGAAGTACATCCCGATCGAGAACCTGGCGATTTCGCCGCAGTGTGGCTTTGCTTCGACGCAGTTCGGCAATCTGCTGACCTGGGACGAGCAGCGGCGCAAGCTGGAGCTGGTCGCGGAGGTTGGCCACAAGGTCCTCGGTTAGCGAACGGACCCGGGGTTCGGCTGACGGCTAGCGGGCCAGGGACGATGGCTTCGAGCCGGCAGCTAGAGTTTCGTTCGGCGCAGGCAGACGCGGCAGCGCCGGAAGGCGGATTTGTCGTTGAGACGTTCGGCCTACGACCCGGGCGGGGGGAGCGCGGTCGCACGAGAAACCGCCAGACTCGATGGGCCAGCGGCGTTTGTGCTAGCCTGAGTTTCTGACTAACAACCGTTCCCCTCAGGAACTAACGTGACGAACGAAGCACTCCCGATCCGTGAGCTACTCGACTCTGCGCCCGACGGGTTCGTCGTCGTGGACGACCAGGGGACGATTGTCCTGGCGAACCACACCACGGAGCAGATGTTCGGCTTCGAGCGCGACGAGCTGTTAGACAAGCCGGTCGCTACGCTGATCCCGCGGCGCCTGCATCGCGTGCATCACATGCACCGCGAAGCTTACGTACACGACCCCAACGTGAGGCCGATGGGCCTCGGTCTGGACCTGGTGGGCTGTCGCAAGGACGGCAGCGAGTTTCCGGTTGAGATCAGCCTCAGCCCCTTGAAGACGGGCGCGCGCACCCTGTTCACCGCCGTCGTGCGCGATATCTCCGAGCGCAAGGTGTTGGAGGACGAGCGCAAGGCGCTGGCGGCCGAGCTGGAAACGGAACGCGAGCGCGACCGCATCGCGATGGACCTGCACGACGGCATCATGCAGGACATCTACGCGGCCACGCTAGCGCTGGAGCTGGCGCTGGACGAGGCGGAGCAGGCAGGGGACGCGGAACAGACTTCGCTGGAGCGCGTCATCGACCACTTGCACGGCGTGCTGCGCAACATCCGGAGCTACATCTTCGACCTGCGGCCGCGCGAGTTCGGCGGCAATCTTGTCGAAGCCGTGACGAACCTCACGACTGAGTTCGGCCAGAACTCGCAGATCCAGACGCTGCTCGAGATACGCGGCGAGGCGACCGTGGACCTGTCGACAGCGATGGCTGTTTACAACATCGCCCACGAGAGCTTGAGCAACATCCAGCGGCATTCGCGGGCCGCCAACGTCAGAGTGACGCTCGACCTGGGCGATGCCGGGGGTGTGCTGGAGGTCGCAGACGACGGCGTTGGCTTCGACATGGTGGCGGACAGGTCGCAGAGCCACAGAGGGTTGAGGAACATGGACGCGCGAGCGAGGTCGGCCGAGGCTGAGCTGACTTTGGAGAGCGCACCCGGAAAGGGGACGCGGCTGACGGTCCGCTTCCCGGTCGCACGGCACCGGGAAGACTGATTATCCCCGATTGGTCTCCGGCGTGCGCCGCGCGATGTAGGCGGCCGCTTCCGACCGGCGCTTCATGTTTAGCTTGCTGAGGATATTGGAGACGTAGTTCTTGACGGTCTTGTCGCTGAGGTAGATCTCAGCGGCGATTTCGCGGTTGGTCTTGCCTTCGGCGATCAGCAGCAGGATCTTCTGTTCGTTCTCATTGAGTTGTGATTCCGGTGACCCAGCCCTCTTGCCGGAGGCAGACTTGCGGACCTCTTCCAGCACGCGCATCGTCACCTGCGGGTCGAGCAGGGATTCGCCGCGCGCGACGCCGAGGATCGCCTCCGCGAGCTGGCTGCCCCGCGTTTGCTTGAGCAGGTATGCGGCGGCGCCGCCGAGGATCGACGCCATGACGGCGTCTTCGTCCGCGTAGCTCGTGAGCATGATGACCTTGGTGTCCGGCATCTGGGAGCGGATCTCGCGACAGGCTTCGATGCCGGTGCCATCGGGCAAGCGCAGGTCCATGACGACAACGTCGGGGCGCTCACGCGCGGCGACTTCAATAGCCTGGGCGACAGTGCCTGCCTCACCGACGACGGTCATGGTGTCGCGCCGGTTGAGGAGCGCCTTCAGCCCTTCACGGACCACCTCGTGGTCATCGACGAGCATCACGCGGATCGGAGTGTCAGGCATATTTCTCCCCATTCGAAGTCGACATTCGGGTGCTGCTTCTAGACTACGTCAATCCGCGCAAGGATTGCATGTGATGGCGCATGACGTCGATCACTTCGCCGAGGTCGGTAATCGCCGCGTCCAGGCCGGCGCGGGCCTGCTCGGGCGATTCGTCGACGAGCGCTATGCAGTACTCCAGCTTGAGGCCGAGACCGTAGAGGCCCTGGATCATGCGGTCCATGAGATCGGCCTGCGGGTTGCCGGTCCTGTCGCCATCGATTTGATTGGAGAACTGCGTGTTCATAGATAGAGAATCGCAGCCTGCATAGCGGATTTTGAGAGCCAAACGGCTCTGACTGGGGCAGTCAAGTTGCCCATGCCGTAACGGCGCGGTCACGGGCGTTGGTTCAGTCTAGATTCGGTCGAGTCGGTGAGCGGAGCCGCCTAGATCTTCCAGTAGGGCCGTTTGGCCGCGTCATTGGTTACCAAGCGCCCCTCACCGGTCATCGATTAGTCCCGATAATCGGAGATGTAGCGCTTAAGAGCTGTTAGTTGGAGGACAATCTTGAAACTGATAACGAAGTGGGCTTGGGTGGGAGCAATCGCGTTTGGATTCGTGCTGATGGCGTCTGGTGGTTTCATGATGTACGAGGGCCGGACGGCGCACAACGAGGTGCGCGACACGCTGGCCGACGAGCGGATTATCACGTCGGAAGACGCGGGTATCCCTCTGGCGGAGGTCGATAGTGCCGCGGAAGCGAAGGCTCAGGCTGACGTCATTCGCGTGCACATCCTGGAGACGACCGGCGGCAAGACCTACGCGGAACTCGACCGTTCGGACCCGAACCGGGCCACCTACCTGAACTCGGTGACGCTGCGCACGGCGTTGATGGAGTCGTACCTGGCGTTCAAGGTCAGCGACCTGGTCGTTGGTATGGGCGCGATCGTAGTGCTGCTGGGCCTGAGCCACGTGGCGCTGGGCGCGTTCCTCGGGCTGCTGGTGTTCAAGAGTGAAGCGCAGGCGTCTGAAAAGGCGGTCATCAAGACCGCGGCTGCTCCGGCGGCCTGAAAGACCTGCGGTATCTGAATCGCAACGGGGCGAGCATTAAGGCTCGCCCCGTTTGCTTTGGTGGTTACGAGGCGGCGATTCCAGGACCCGGATCACCCCGCGCCGGTGGCGGGCCCTCGCCCGGCGTGAGTGAGGTGAGTCAGCCGGCGATTGAGGCGGGAGGCCGGTGGTTCACCCGACGAGCATCGCAACTCTGGCCAACCAGCGCAGCTCGTCCTCGACCTGCTTGCGCGTGGCGCCGGGCGCTGCGGCCTCGCCGGCGGCGACGAGCGACGCCAGGCCGTGTTCGCCGTCGAGCAGCGGGACGAGCGCACGCGCGATCTCGCTGAGCTGCACCTGTTCGTGGCGGGCATTGGCCACCTTTTCGGCGCCGCTGCGCGCCATGAAGCGCGCGAATGCGGAGGTCCGGGGTCTCAGACTGACCCTGGCTTCGACGTGGCGCGGCGCTACGTATAGCTCCACCAGGGATCGGCTGTAGAAGAAGTTGCGCAACAGCACAGAGGCCAGCGCGTCGGCCTCTCTGGGCGGCGGCGGGGCGTCACCGCGTACGGTGCGTGAGGCTTCGGCGTAGAGGTCATCGAACGTGACGACGCCGGGGTGAATCTTGCCGAGGTAACGAAAGGCTGCCTGCACGACGGGCTGGTCGGTGGAGTAAGCGATGTCGTCGGGCGTGACGAAGCGCACGCTGTTGCCGGTTGCGCCGCGTTTGCGCCGCTCCGGCGTCGCGAAAGAGCCGAGGTAGAGCCCTTCGAAGGCCTTGCGGGTCGCCTGCAGGTTGCGCGCGACCGGCGCCTCCTCGTGGCAAAACAGCGTGCGGCGGAAGCCGCGATTGCGGATAAAGTCCAGGTACTGCTCCATGTCGATGCTGTCGGCGGCGAAGGAGGCCAGCTTCGAGACCACGTCGCTGTTGAGACCGATCGATGTTGAGCCCTCGAGGTCCGCTTCGGCGAGGAACTGCAGGCCGGCCGCTTCCGCCCGCTCCACCACTTCGTGGAAGTAGAAGGGGTCGTTCACTCCAGCCAGCTCGTCGTGCAGCAGCGTCGCGACGAACTGCGACTCAGGGACGGGACCACGGCCCTGAAACGAGGAGTGGTACTGACGCACGAACGACGCAAACGGACTCGACTCCGTCTGCGATTCGGCGAGCAGGGTGATGAACTCGCGCGCAACGTTGGCCTGCTGGACGGGGCCGGCGATGCCGCGGGCGCGGTAGAGCATCATGTCGCGCAACGCCTTGAGCTGGTGCCAGCCGGGGTAGGCATTGAAGCTGATGAAGGCGATGCCGTGCGGAGTCAGGCTGGCTTTGATCAACCGCAACGCCTTCTCGCGCACCGGGTTCGGCACCCAGGAGTAGAAGCCGTGCGCGATCACGTAGTCGAAGTCGCCGGCGTGGTCGGGCAACTGGAGGACGTCGGCGAAACGCAGGTCGACGTTCTCGAGGCCCAGCTCAGCGACGATCTGCCGTCCTTCCTCAATCTGACGCGCCGAGTAATCGATGCCGACGAAGCGGCTCTCGGGCAGCAACTCAGCCATCGCGATCAGGTTGGCGCCGCTGCCGCAGCCGAGCTCCAGGACGGTGCAGGAGTCCGGGCTCGCCGGGTGCAACCCCATGAGCTTGCCGACGACGGCGAGACGGTCCGGGTGGGTGTAGGAATGGGTCAGCAGGGGATACGGGATCTCGTCGTAGAGCTGCATGACGCGGAGCCTAGCGGGTTTCGCCGGAGGATGCCTAGGGGTGAACCTAACCGCAGGCTGATGCGTTCGATCGTTATGTGCTAAGGTCTTAGCATTCGCGGCGAAAACGACCGCGTCTTCTGGCTCGACGTCCGCATTTCAAAAGGCCACAAGGCGGTTTTGGCTTGAAGCGGGTAGGACTCGGACTCGTACTGGTGGCAGCCGCGCTGCTAGCCTATTTCCTGCTTCGCGGCGACGACGAGGTTTCCGCTGAATCCAAGTACGACGGCGTGCACCTCTGCGCCCCCAGTCAGCAGGAAGCCGCAACCGTAGCGGCCGGCAAGAGCGGCAACACGATCCCCACGCCTTCGGGCAACCTGGACCTGGAGCCTTCGCGCACCAAGGGACCACTGTTCGCCCAGAACGCGTCCGCGTGGGGCGGCGAGGAGTACGACGCGGCCTCGAAGCAGGACGTCGGCTGCGGCCAGACGCTGGCCCAATGCGGCTGCGCGATGACCTCCGTCGCGACGATCCTGGCGCTATTCCAGATGATGACCACGCCGGACGGCAAGGAACTCAACCCTTCCTCGCTCAACTCCTGGTTCAACGAGGGCGCGGAGTTCACGGGTGGCGGCTGGGTGAGCCACGGCTACTCGTACGGCAACGTCGTCTGGACAGCGGTGAACAACTTCTCGTCGAATGCGCAGCCGGGCAACGGCGGTAAATCGGTGCGATTCGCCGGCTGGGGCAGTGGCAGCGAAGAAGAGATCAAGGGTCAGTTGGCGAAGGGCAACGCGGTGTCAGTCGAGGTGCCGGGACACTACGTCGCGGCGGTGGGCATCCAGGGTGACGAGATCCTGATCAACGACCCGGCCTACGCGGAGAGGACCACGCTCAGCGCGTACAAGGGGCTGGTCAAGAGCAGCCGCCTGTTCGAGCCGAGCGACGACCTCAGCGGCATCATGATCAGCGTGCCGGCGAACCAGCGCGTGAAGGTCACCGACAGCCAAGGTCGCGAGGTCGGCACGCTGGGGGGTAAGAAACCGCAGGACGCCGAGAAGGACGCGAAGACTGAGATCCCCGGCGCCATGTATCACTTCGAAGAGGCCTGGCGCGACCCGACCTGCACCGAGAAGCCACCTGAAGAGGGCCAGGGCGTCAACTCGATCTTCCTGCCGAACCCCCAGTCCGGCAACTACACGGTCGAGGTGCTCGGCGAGAAGAGCACGTCTGCGGTGGTCTACCTCTACGACAAAACGGGCGCGCTGCGCATGATCCAGCGCGGCGGGGCAGACAAGCTGCAGTTCGATTTCACGTTTGGCAGTGG
>DATDOP010000207.1:0-5966 GCA_035293185.1 Dehalococcoidia bacterium
ATGCCGACGGTGCGGCCCGCCAGACGCGCCAGGCCGACGACGATGTTCTGAGCGTAGTCGGCGTGAACTTCCAGGAAATCGGCGCTGTCGATGACGCGGTAGATGACTTCGCGCACGTCGTAGGGCTGCGATTCGCTTTCGGGCAGGATCGAGAGCATCTCTTCGTCGCGGCGCCGCGGGTCGTCGCCCATCTCAACGATCGGCGGGTCGTCCATGTTGTTCAGAGGCAGGTAAGCGACGAGGCGCCGGACTTCGTTGAGGCAGTTCTCCTCTGAATCGAGCGAGAAGTGGGCGACGCCGGAGCGGGTGGCGTGGACACTGGCGCCGCCGAGGTCCTCGTCCGTGACCTCTTCCATGGTGACGGCGCGCACCACGTCCGGGCCGGTGATGAACATATAGCTGTGGTCTTCGACCATGAAGACGAAGTCGGTGATGGAAGGGGAGTAGACGGCGCCGCCGGCGGTGGGGCCGAGGATGACGGAGATCTGCGGCACGACGCCGGACGCCCTGACGTTGCGGCGAAAAATCTCGCCGTAGCCCTTGAGGCTGGCGACGCCTTCCTGGATGCGGGCGCCGCCGCCGTCGTTGATGCCGACCAGGGGCACGCCGGTCTTCAGCGCCAGGTCCATAATCTTGCAGATCTTCTCCGCCGCGACCTCTGAGACGCTGCCGCCGACGACGGTGAAGTCCTGGGCGAAGATGCACACGGGACGGCCTTCGATCTTGCCGAAGCCGGTGATCACGGAGTCGCCGGGGTAGCGCTGCTGGTCGACGCCGAAGTCGCTGGCGCGGTGCAGTACCAGGGCATCGAACTCCTCGAAGCTGCCCTGGTCGGCGAGCATGTTGATGCGCTCGCGCGCGGTGAATTTGCCACGGTCGTGCTGGGCCTGGATGCGCCGGAGGCCGCCGCCAAGGGCCGCCTGCTCCTTGCGATGGCGCAGGTCCTCAAGTCGTTGCTCGATGCTCAATCGACCTCTCGTGAGCCCGCCCTTCGCCCCCAAGGGAACGGGTGAAGCTGGCCTATCGTAGCAGACGGCGCAGTGGGAACAGAAGGAACAAAGGGAACATTTCGTGCAGGGATCGGCCGGCGCGGGAGCGCTGGTTTGCGCACTAATCAGGGCGCGGGAGTGGCCGTGGCGCTGCCGGTGACGCAGAGCGCGGGCGTGCCGGTGGGGAGGTCGAGGACCTCGCCGACGCGGAGGGACGACGCCTCAACGTTGTTGATCTCGAGCAGCTCGTCCACCCAGGGCGCCGGGTCCGGGACGCAATGCTTTTCCGCGATCAGGAAGGGGCTGTCGCCGGAGACGACGGTGTAAGTGCTGGCAGGACCGCCGCCGGAGCCAGGCGTCGCGGTCTGCAGCGTACCGGTCGCGGAGGGGCGCGGCGTGTTGGTCGGCGTGCCGGCGGCGGCGGCCGTGCCGGAGGGGCGCGGCGTGGCCGTGCCGGATGGCCGGACTGTGGCAGCGAGGGTTGGCAGCTTCAGCTCCTGGCCGGCCTGCAGCTGGCGGGCGTCCTGCATGTTGTTGAGTCGCAGGACGTCGGCGATCCAGGCTGCCTGGCCGTCGGCGGGGACGCTGAACCGCACCGCGATGGCGCCGAGCGTGTCGCCGGACTGGACGGTGTAGGTGTTGCCGGAGGGCCCGGTCTGCGCCTGGCCAGTGTTGGTGGCGCCGGAGTTGCCCTGGCCGAGGAGGACGGCTTCGGCCTGGTCGGCGGGTGGCGTGGCGGTGGGGATCGAGCTGGGGCGGTTGATCGAGGGCGATGAGTCGTCATCGCCGAGCAGGCAGGTCTGCACGAGGACGACCACGATGATCAGTCCTACGATGCCTGCTACGAATTTGGCTCCCATGCGTCGCTGATCCCTCCTGGCGATGGTAGCCCTAGAGGCGGCCGGCCGCCAAATTTAGCCTTCCGTGCCGATCGCTTCCAGCAAAGCGACGCCCATCGATGCGGCCTGCTCCAGGTATTCGGGCTTGACCCGGCTGGAGACGTCTTGAGGTGTGTGCAGCAGGGGGTCTTCCCAGCGGTGGAACATCAACGCAGGGATGCCGGCCTGCAGGAAGCTCGCGTGATCACTGCTGGTACCGGTGAGCGTGCTGTTGACCGTCTGGATGCCGAGTCCGGCGGCGATGTCACTCATGCGCTTCTGTAGAGTCCCGTTGCCGACGAGCCACCAGGCCTGATCGCCGACGCCAACCATGTCGAAGTTGAGCATGGCCTTGATGCGGGACTTCGACGCCTGGTCGAGGGTGGAAACATAGTACTTGCTGCCCAGCAGCCCCAATTCCTCGGCACCGAAAAGGACAAAGCAGTTGTTGCCGATCTCGCTGCGGTTGGCGAGGATGGCGGCGATTTCGAGGATCGTAGCGGTGCCGCTGGCGTTGTCGCTGGCGCCGGGGGCCTGGGGGACGCTGTCGTAGTGGCCGCCGGAGACCGTCTCGCACTCGGCGCCGGGCGCTTTGGCGAGGACGTTTCGGGATACGGAGCCGCTCAGGGCGCTTACGCCGACTTCGACGCTGAGGGTGTCGCCGCCGTCGAGGGCGCCGGCCAGCTCCGCGCCCCGGTCCTGGGAGATGGAGACGGCGGGAATGCTGACGGCGTCGGCGCCGGCGAGGAAGATGCCGGGCTCGTTGTTGTAGATGATCGCGCCGCGGGCGCCGGCCGCCGCCGCGTTGGCCACCTTCTGCTCGAAGGTCAGCGTGCCGCGTTCGATGAGCGCGATGCCGTCGCGGGTATCCGGCGGGAAGTCCTGGGGCCGCCCGATACCTGCCCTGACGAGTTTTCCGGCGACCTGCGAGGTGGGGCTGTTATCGACAGGGAAGGTGGGGATGGTGCGGTCCGGCGAGCCCTTCACCGTGAGCACGGAAGTGCGGCCCTGCAGCGTATCGGCGGAGAACTCCTGAATCACGACTTCGTAGCCCAGCTGGCGCAGGCGGCCGGCGATCAGGTCCGCGGCGGCGCGCTCGAGGTCCGTGGCGCTGCTGCGCGGGCCGTTATCGGAGAGGAGCTTGACGTCGGCGAGGATGCGGCCGCCGTCGGGCTCCAGCCTGGCGGCGGCCGCGGGGGCAGACGGTGCCGGCGAGATCTCTGTGGAAACGACGGTTGGAGTCGCGGACGGCGGCGGCGTTGGCGCGACGGTTTCGCTGTCGCCACAGGCAGCGAGCAGCAGCGCCGCAGAGGCGAAGATGACGACAAATAGACGCTTGAGATCTAGCGAACCCATCCCTGCCTCCACCCCACCACCGAGACCGCGATCCTTACGGCCTCCAACCCGAGACAGCCACGTCTCAGGTGCGCTTCCTGCCTTTCAAGAAGGCCTTTATCCTGTCGGGCCAGCTGGGCTGGCGCAGGTCCAACGGCTGGCCCCGCCAGCGTTTCTCGGGCGCTTGCTTGACGCCGGGACCACCGCGAGTCGAAAGGACGAAGGCGGTCACAAAGACGATCAAGGCGCCGATCATCAGCCAGTAAGCGCCGGGGATGCCGCGGCCCAGGAAGGCGACGATGACCGCGAACAGCGCCCACATCATCACCTTGCGCAGGGAGACGCGGGCGAGCCAGCGCTGGGCCGTGCTGCCGCCGGGCGAGTTGGGCTTGCGCGGCGGGCGGGTGCCCTTGCCACGCTCGGGGAAGTTCTCGATCTTCTTGAGGATCTCTTCGATTTCCCGCTCTATGCGGTCCGCCATGGCCGGATCCCCCTCAACTCGCGCTGAAGCGCGTGACTTATTGTACAGTCGCCGCCGGAAGGTGGTCTAGGCAAGGTCTTCTGCCAGCAGTCTCTCGCGAATAACATCGGCGATCTCCACGACGCCGGTAGCCCCCGTATCGAAGCTCAGCGAGCGTGAGCCGAAGCGCTGCTTGTAGAGGCCGGCGATGCGGCCCGCCGACGCGGCGTCTCGACCGGCGAGCGCCGCCCGCGACTCGAGTACGGGCTGCGCGGCCGTCAGCTGAACGAGCAGCGCCTTCTGCGTCATCTGCCGCATGAGCGAGACGAGCTGCTCGATGTCCTGCTCGAAACGCTGCAGGCTGCCACCGCGATCGTAGTAGAAGGGCCCTTCGACGACGACGTGGTAGCCGTTCTTCATGTAGTTGGCGGTGAGCAGGCGCACCTGGGTGTGTACCATCTCCAGCTCGGCAGGCGCGTCGGCGGAGGGCTGGGCGATGGCGCCGTCGAGCAGCTGATCGATGCTGACGACGGCGGTCTTGCCGGGCAGCGTCCGCGCCAGCTGCCCGGCGACGCTGCTCTTGCCGGAGAGCGGCGCGCCGTAAACCACGACCAGGTAGCTCGCCATGAGACGGCCTCCGTGGTCATTATCAGCAACGCGGGAGGGAACGGCGCCCGATTCACAGGCTTTTTACACTCTCTTGGCATTCAGGCGGTAACCCGGGGCACCCTCGCGGCGATTCTGCCTGTGTAGCGCCGAAGCGCTGACGATTCCAAGGAGGACGAAGTTTGAAGACAGTGAAGTGGGGTTTGGGAGCGTTGGGCCTGGCGGCCGTCGCGGGCATCATCGTCGTATCGGCGGGTGTCCTGGGCGGCGTGGCCCAGGCACAGGTGCCGCCGGGCGAAGACAAGGGTGCGTTGCACGCTGCTTACGAGGAGAAGCTGGCGCAGAAGCTGGGCGTGACGGTGGAGCAGCTGCAGGCGGCGCAGAAGTCGGCGCGTGACGAGATGATCAACGAGGCTGTTGCGGCGGGCCGGATCACAGCCGAGCAAGGCGAGAAGCTGAAGAGCGGCGAACCGGGTGACATGCGTCACGCCCGTGGCGGCGGAATCAAGAACGCCGTTGGCAACATCTTCGAGACGGCTGCCAGCCTGCTGGGCCTGAGCAACGAAGAGGTCCACGCGGGCCTGCAGGAAGGCAAGAGCCTGAACGACCTGGCGACTGACCAGGGCGTGGGCAACTTCGAGGCGCAGCTGGTCGCGAAGCTGACGTCCGACATCCAGGCGAAGGTCGCGGACGGCTCGATCACGCAGGAGCAGGCGGACCGCCTGATGGAGAACCTGGCGGACCGGGTCAGCAAGATCGCCAACCACGAAGGCGGCAAGATGGGCGGCGGCGAGGGTATGCGTGGCCGGTTCGGCCCCGGCGGACCGCCCCCGCAGGCTCCATCTCAGAACTAACGCGACACCTCAACCGCGTTAGCGCACCAGGGGCCCGGCAAACGCCGGGCCCCTGGTGTTTGTTCTCTCTCGGAGTGAGAGGGGATTCTCGTTAAACGCCGGTGTTGGCTACGGGACCAGCATGGAGCGGGTGATCGAGGTCTGGCGGTCCAGCCACTCGGCCTGCTCGAAGGCGTCGTTGATTTTGTCGAGGGGGAAGTTGTGCGAGACGATCTTGTCGTAGGGCAGCTTGCCCTGCTTCTTGACCAGCGTTTCCAGCATCATGGGCAGCAGGCTGGGCTTGAACATGATCGAGCCGATGATGCGCTTGGCGCCGAAGAGGATGCTCGAAGGGTCGATCGGGATCGGCGCGCCGGGGACGATGTTGCCGATCTCGACGAAGGTGCCGCCGGGTCCGAGGTACTCGATGCCCTCCTGCATGAGCTGTGAGCGCCCGACGAGCTCCATGACCACGTCGGCGCCGCGGCCGTCTGTGAGCTCTTTGACGCGCTGGATGCGCATCTCCGGCGTCGTCCACTCCTGCTCGACGTTGATCGTGTAGTCGGCGCCGAACTCGCGCGCCATGTCGAGGCGGTTCTCCAGACGGTCGAGGACGATGACGCGGTGCGCGCCCATGTCCCTGGCGGCGGCGACGGCGTTGAGCCCGAGGCCGCCTGCGCCCTGGATGACGACGTAGTCGCCTTCCTTGCAGCGGGCCTGCATGAGGCCTTCGGTGACGGTGCCCATGGCGCAATTGACGAAGCCGAGGACGGAGTCCGGCAGCTCGTCCGGGACCTTGAAGACGGGCTGGTTGGGGCGGATGTAGTAGTAGTCGGCGTAGGTGCCGGTGAAGAACGGGAACTGG
>DATDOP010000208.1:0-3935 GCA_035293185.1 Dehalococcoidia bacterium
GGTCCGGCTAGCGTCACCCCATGAACGTCGCTTTAGGTTTAGCGCTCTTCTTCACCTCGGTATTTGGCTACGCGGTCGTCAATAGCCTCGAGATTGCCGTCATCGGCGCGAATCGCATTCGCGTCCGGCATCTGGCTGAGCAAGGCAGCCGCCGCGCCATAGCCCTGCAGCGGCTGCTGGGTGAGCAGGAGCGCTTCTTTGCCTCAACCGTCCTGCTGCAGAACATCCTGGTCGTGGTCGCAGCCACGAGCGCATCGCTGGTGGCCGGCGAGGTCGCAGGTGCCCAGGGCATTATCGCAGCCATCTTCATTACTCCACTCATCACGTCTCAGTTCGGGGAGCTGATCCCGAAGGTCCTGGCCGCGCACGCGAGGGAGGGTTTCGCCCTGTACGTCGCCTTGCCGGCGGAGGCAATGACGGCGGTCCTCGGCCCAATCGTCAGGGCCCAGGGGATCCTGCCCGGCTTCTTATCCAGGAAGCTGTTTGGCGTTTCGCTGGAGACCGGACCAAGCGTCAGCGAGGCGGAGCTGCGCATGCTGATCGACATCAGCGCTGAGTCCGGGACGATGGCCGAAGCCGAAGCGGAGCTGCTGGACCGCGTCTTCCACTTCGGCGACCGCCGTGTCCACGAGGTCATGGTGCCGCGCACGGAGGCGATAGGCATCGACAGGCAGGCGACGCTGCACGACTTCTACGCCGTCTACGCCGATGCTCACCACTCGCGCTTCCCGGTGTGGGACGAGAGCCCGGACAAAGTCGTCGGCATCCTCGGGATCAAGGACGTGCTCTCGGCCGTGTCCGCCGGGACGATCGCGCCCCAGAGCCCGGTGGAGCCGCTGGCTCGCCCGGCGCTGTTCGTACCCGAGACCAAGCTGATCGGCGAGCTGTTCCGGCAGATGCAGGCGAGCGGCGACCAGATGGCGATCGCGGTCGACGAGTGGGGCGGCACCGCGGGCATCGTCACTCTGGAACAGCTGCTGGAGGAGATGGTCGGTCAGGTACGCGACGAGCTGCGGCCCGGCGAAGAGGAGATTACGCCGATCGACGAACGCACGACGGAGGTCGACGGCAGCCTCAGCGTCGACGAGGCCCGCGACGAACTGGGCATCGATATCCCGGAGGGCGAATACGACACGCTCGCCGGCTACGTGCTGAGCCAGCTGGGCCACATCCCGAAGGTCGGCGAGATTGTAGCGCTGGACGGTTGGCGCATTACCGTGGAAGAGATGCGCGGACTGAAGATCGAGCTGCTGAAGGTGACGAAGTCATGAGGTTTGTCCTCGTACACCACGGCGAGCTGGAGGACGACCCGCTGGCGCAAGCGGCGGCGGGCCACGACGACCCGCCGCTGAGCGACACGGGACTGAAGCAGGCACGCGCCGTCGCGGACGAGCTGCGCGCGTTGTCCAGTCGCGGCGAACGTCACGCTTCGGTACTCAGCAGCCCCCTGCGGGCGCCCCAGACAGCCGCGGCGCTGATCTCAGCGACGCTGAACCTGGCCCAAGCCGACTTGCGCGAGGAGCTCACGACCCTGACCCCGGAGGTCCTGCCGTCCGGCGGCGGGCTGGAGGCGATCGAGGTGATCCAGGAGCGCGCGTGGTCGGTAATCGAGGCGCTGAAGCAGGCGCACGAGCCGGACGCGACCCTGGTCCTGGTGACGCACGAGTTGACGATTCGCTCGCTGGTCTGCCGGGCGCTGTCGATGCCGCTGACCGAGATGCGCCGTTTCGCGCTGGAGCCGGGTTCGCTGACCGTCATTGAGTACCGCACGCAGCCGCGCGAGCGCACGCTACTCGCCTCGCTGAACGAGACGTGCCACCTCGAGGCGCTGGCGTAGCCCAATTCGAGGACGGCGCCGAAACCAACCCTGCAGCGTGAATCCCGTAGCTTCGCCGCCGAGCCGTCTCTTTGGTGCCGCGGGTTTCGACCCGCGGGGGTTAGCTTCCCCGAACAACGTCCAGCTCAGCCAGCAGCTTCTTGGGCGCCACGCAGCGGTAGGCGTCTTCGACCACGAGCGTGACGGCGTCCCAATCGACGTCCACGTCCAGATAGACGCCGAGCCAGCCGCGATGACCCACGTACGGCGGCACAAAATAGCGCTCCGGCTCTGAGCCGGCGAGCACGCCCTGGGCGCCCTCCGGCGCGGCGCACCAGAAGGCTACGCGGTCGTCGTGGTGATGATCGGCGTACATGACGAAGGTCTTCTTGACGAACCAGGTCGGCTCGCCGTGGCTGATGCGCTCGGCGGTCCCGGGGTAGGACAGGCAAAGGGCACGCAGGCGGTCGAGGGGGCTGCCAGGCATCGAACCTGAATCTACAGCCGCACTTCGCGCGGACGGCAGCGCCAGGCAGCGAACAGCTTGCCAATCGCGGTGGCGGCGAGCAGCGTCAGGCCCAGGAGCGGGTTGCCGCTCAGCGCCCAGCCAAGGCCGCCGGCGATCGCGGGCGGCGCAACGTTGATCGCGAGTCGTTTCAAGTGATCGTCCTTTGCCCGTTTGCCAGTCTGCCCGTTTGCCCGGCGACTGGGCGGTCCAGGGGAGTGCTGGCGGAGGGGGAGGGATTCGAACCCCCGGTGAACTGACGCCCACAATGGTTTTCAAGACCACCGCATTAAACCGCTCTGCCACCCCTCCGCAGCCAGTATAACCAGGCCCTCGCGGCCAAAGGTGCGCTCCGCCGCATCCGATATTGCATAGGTGGAACGAAACCCGTTTGACGTCCTGAACCTGCCTGCGGACGCCGGCCTCGAGGCCGCGAAGGCGAGCTACCGGGCGCTGGCGCGCAAGCATCACCCGGACTCGGCGCCCGAGCGCGAAAAGGACCGCGCGACGAAGGCGATGGCGGAGCTCAACTGGGCGATGGAGGAACTGGAACGCGACCTCGAAGGCTGGCGGCGTTATGCGGACGACCCGCTGGCCGGCATCATCTCATTCGAGCAGGAGCGCCCCGAGCAGCCGATCACGGTCGAACCGCGGTTGGTGATACTCAATCAGAAGAACAACTTCACGGCCTGGATCACGGCGGCGGGCCGGGGCGTGACGTCCGAAGACCTGAAGCTGCGTTACGCGTCCGGTTTGATCGTGGTCGAGCGGGCCTCGCCCCTGTCCGGCGTGACCAACTTCCGCGTGCGGTTGGCTCCGGGCGTCACGGAGCTGGCCCAGGAGCAGAGCGAGACGGTCGAGATCCGGGCGCCATGGAGCGCACCGGTCAGCGTCCGGGTTGCGGTCGCGCCGTTTACAGCAGAGGACTCGATGCAGTGGCTGCGCGACTACCGCGAGCCGTTCCGGTACACGCGGGAGCTGATCGTCGCCGGGGCCGCATTCCTGGGCGCCCTGGGTGTGCTGCTGCTCGTGATCTAGTCCTCATCGCCTAGTCCTCTATGAGCACAAGGCCGTTGCTACCGTCCACCGTTACCGTGGCGCCTTCGCGGATCAGGACGCTGCCGTTTACGGTGCCGATCACCGCCGGAATGCCGAACTCGCGCGCGACGATCGCCGAGTGCGAGAGCGCGCCGCCGCCGTTGGTCACCAGCGCCGCGATCACGCCGAAGAAGGGCGTCCAGGCCGGCGTCGTTGTGCGGCAGACCAGCACGTCGCCGGGCTGCAGCGACGCCGCCTGCTCGATGGTATCGAGGACGCGGGCGCGTCCGCGATAGCTGCCTCCCGAGGCTGCGACGCCGCGCAGGACGCGCAGCTCGGTGGCGTGCAGGCCGTCAGGCAGCGGGGCATCGGAGACGGCGGGCGGCTTGCCGAGCACCGGCGGCGGCACCACGGCGCGAATCGCCGCCAGCTCGACGCGGCGTTGGGCCAACAACGGCTTGTCCGGCGTCAGCTGTCCCTCCAGCGCCTGGATCAGCTCCGGGCGGTAGAGGTAGAACACGTCGTCCGTGGCCTCGAGCATGCCTTGCGCCAGCAGGTGCCGGCCGATGGCCAGCC
>DATDOP010000209.1:0-2100 GCA_035293185.1 Dehalococcoidia bacterium
GCCGATTTCCAGGACCTGTACCTGCTGGCATGGAAATCCGGCCTGAAGGGCCTGGCGACCTATCGGCCGAACAAGGTGCTGGGCGCCGTCCTTTCGGTCGACAAGCCGCAGGACTTCGTGCAGGACGACGTCAACCGGCGCATCTCGATCAAGAGCCTGCCCGCGCCGGTGCTGGCCAGCCTGCGCTGGCCCGGCCGGCCGGAACTCTCGGCGGGCAACCCGGCGTGGACCTACATGATCGAGCACCCGCACGGTCGCTTCGCGGTGTTCGTCGGCCACGTGGAGAACGGCACGCGCCACCCCTTCGAGGTGTGGGTGAACGGCGGCGAGCAGCCGCGCGGCCTCGGCGCGCTTGCCAAGACGCTGTCGATGGACATGCGGGCGAACGACCGGGCCTGGCTCAGGCTCAAGCTCGACTCGCTCGCGAGGACAGGCGGCGACGACGCCTTCGACATGGCGTTCCCGCCGCAGGGCGAGAAAAAGCGCATGCCCTCCGTGGTATCGGCCTTCGCGCATGTGGTGCGCTGGCGCGTGGAGCAGCTCTACGCCGGGCTGGCGGAGGAGAGCTTCAAGCTGGCGGCCGAAGACGCGGGTTCGCCCCTGATGGACGCGATGTTCGCGTTGAAGGAACCCAAGACCGGAACTGACGGCACCATGTCGT
This sequence comes from Dehalococcoidia bacterium, assembly GCA_035293185.1. GTDB lineage: Bacteria > Chloroflexota > Dehalococcoidia > DSTF01 > WHTK01 > WHTK01. Next base: position 662 of record DATDOP010000209.1, read on the forward strand.
GGACGGTGGACGTGCTGAACGCGCGCACCGGCGATGACTTTGTTCTCGGTCTCAAGGAAATAGCGCTTCCGGACCACGACGGGTCTCCCGTGGGCGTCACTCGGCCCTACTCCGTCTGGCTCGCCGGGGAGTACCCGCGCACCCTGGACGGCCTGTGCAAGCTGCTCTCGCTCGACATGCGCGTCGTCGATCCCGCGTGGATCGGTATGAAGCTGCGCAAGCTGCTCGATTTTCCGGAGCCGCTGGGCGACTTCATGGCTTTCGTGCCGGGCAGCCGCAAGCAGCAGACCTACCCGTCGACCATCGCCTACGTGGCGCGGCTGATACTGCACCGCTACGCGATGCTCGGCCTGCTCGACGAGGACGGCGTGCCCAGGCAGCAGATGGGAATTTTCGACATTCCCTCCAGAAAAACCTCTCCTCTGCTTGCCGGCGCCAAGTGCCCCGAGTGCGCCAACACCACGCTGATCCGCAAGGACGGCTGCGATTACTGCACCGCCTGCGGCTTCGTGGGCGTCTGCGGCTAGAAGCGCTCCTCTCGCTGGAAGGCTCTAGGCGCCGGACAGCGAATCGTAGAAAATCGCGACCCATGCCATTGGTCTACACCCTTACCGCCCTGGGACAGGAAACGCTGACGACGGATGCCAGCAAGGGGAATCTCCCCCAGGACTACCGGCGGCTCCTCGGCCTGGTCGAGGTCGGGGGCCACGAGGAAGTGATCCGCGGGCGGATGCGCCGCTTCCCCGACCGGCTGATCCAGGAGTGGCTGAAGGAGCTCGAGGACTTGAAGCTGGTCGAGTCCCACGAGGCGGGCGAACTCGACGCCATCACCTTTACCGGCGCGCGCCTGCCGTTGCTGCCGCCGCTGACCGACGAGGACCGCAAGCGCCTGGCCAAAACCACGGTGAGCGGGGGCGCAACGCTGCTGCGCTCGGGTTCCTTCCTCTCGGACGAGCGCGTGGCCAACCTGCGACCGGTCTCCAAGGCACTGTCCGACACCGTGGTCCTGCTGGTGGAAGACGACCCCGATCAGATGGCGCTCGCGGAACTGCGGCTGACCATGGCCGGCTACTTGGTGCACGGCGTCGATCGTGCGAAAGAGCTGTCGCGCTATTTGCGCGAGAAGCCGCGCCCGGATCTGCTGCTGCTCGACGTCATGCTTCCGGACGGCAACGGCTTCGACATTCTCGCTCAACTGCGCGGCCGCCCGGAATTCTCCACGCTGCCGATCGTGCTGCTCACGGCGAAGGCCGAGCTGAAGGACATCCGCAACGGACTGGCGCTCGGCGCCGACGGGTACATTACGAAGCCCTACAGCAAGAACCTGCTTGCCGAGGTCATCGGCCGGGTGTTGAAACAGAACTGAGGCAGACCTAGCGCTCGAGCAGCAGCAGCGCGGCGACGGTCTTGGCGTCGGTGATGCGGCCGTCGCGGATCAT
>DATDOP010000210.1:0-2989 GCA_035293185.1 Dehalococcoidia bacterium
TGACCCGCCGCGAGGACCTCCAGGCCGCGTCCGCCGCGCTGCAGAACATGCTGCTCGCCGCCAACGCCCTCGGCCTCGCCGCCATCTGGCGCACCGGCGACGGCGCCTACGACGACCGCGTAAAGGCCCACTTCGGCCTCAAACCCTCCAACGAAATCGCCGGCATCCTCTACCTCGGCTACGCCGACGACTCCTTCGGTCCCGCCCCCTCCCGCAAGCGCGACTTCACCGCCAACACCGAGTGGCGCGGCTGGCGATAGCTCGATAACGTCATCTCCGTTCCTGCCTGCTTAGACCGGCGTTCCCTGCTGCCGGCGGCGTTATCTTCGACGCCCCGCTGGGTAGAGAGCGGACGCTTACGCCGTGAACCGCGCAGCCGGCGCAATTCATCGGGTTGAGCCCCGCTGGCGGTGACAGGTCGACATAAGAAACCCGCCGCTGCTGAATCTCGACAATCGCCAGCTTGCCGGACGCCCTGAGGCCGACGTAAAGCAAGTTCCCATGTACTGCCATGTTGTCTGGTTGGTCGTTGTTCATGCCCTGTGTACCGTCCAGCGCAACGCTCTCGGCGAAGCTTTCCTTCTCCCCTCCCAGGTCCACGAAGACCACCTGGTCTCCACGCGGGACGGTGCCGATGCCAAGCTTTTCGTTTGGCGTCATCACAAAGCTGTGCCAGTCCTGAGCCCCGACCGTTCCGACATCCTCCTCCAGCTGGTCCGTGACTGTACTAAAGCGGTAGATGTGGCCCCCGTGGCCGCTGGACGCAAGCGTGATTGTCTTGCCGTCGTGGCTCTTCGCCATCCCGCACGCGACGAAGCCATCAGTCTCAAGCGTCTTCCGTACGGTCATGGTTGGGACGTCCACGACAGCGATCCCACTCGGCAGGAGCGAGACGTAAGCCCGCTGGCCGTCATCACGGAAGATGGTGCAGATGGGAGCCCGCGCCAGCTGCACCTCGCCCGTTACCCGCCACGATTCGGTTGGCTCATCCACCGCAACTGAGATGAGCTTTAGCGTGGGAATCTGGGCAACCAGAAGTACCTTCCCGTCGGGGGAGGGCTTGGCCTGGTGCGTGCCCCCGGCCGCCAGGCTCAGTGTTTCCACAATCGTCCTGCTATCGACTCGCATGATCTCGAGCTTGCCGTTGCCCATTCCGGAGACATAGGCGTACCGCCCGCTCGGCGAGAACGTGACCAGGTGTGGCCCTGTTCCCGGCGGAACCGGCACCGTTTCCACTTGCCCTGACCCCGCGGCGTCCTTGACGATGAATATCCTGTCCGTACCCTGACTCGCGACCCAGACTTCTGCATCGTCTCCTGCCGCCGCGCCTGAGCTGGGACCGGAGACCAGCAATGCAAATACGGCCGTCATGACGGCCGTCACCAGGAACATCCCCCCGATAGCTTTCGCCCTGCCCGAGTGAGTGCCTTGCAGCAGCGGTATAGCCCGGGCCCCCGCCACGCCCGGCCGTCGGAGAAGCCCACGGCCTGAGAACATGAAGTGCCTGCGTGTCATAGCTTGCAACCCTCCATCCGATTTGCGGCCAGCATCGGCAGCGCTCGCAGCCCCTGACAAGTACAATCTTTGGACTTGCTAGGGGCACAACCCGGACGTAGAGTGCCGGCATGGGAACCTACAAACAGTTCTGTCCTATCGCGAAGGCGTCCGAGATCCTTGCTGAGCGGTGGACTTTCTTGATCGTCCGTGAGCTGCTGCTTGGCAGCCACCACTTCTCGGAGCTAGAGCGCGGCTTGACCGCGATTCCGCGTTCCCTGCTCGTTCATCGCCTGCGATCCCTGGAAAGCGCGGGCCTGCTCTCGCGGGTGTGCGCCGCGAACGGCAGGACGCATGAGTACCGTCTGACCGAGGCCGGCAATGATCTGGCGGGCATACTCAATCAGCTGGGTACCTGGGGCCAGCGCTGGGCCAACGATGAGATTCAGCCCCAGGACATCGACCCCTCGCTTCTGATGTGGAACATGAGAAGGCGACTGAACACCCAGTCGCTGCCCCCGCGCCGCCTGGTAATTCAATTCGACTTCAATGGCGTCAAGAAGGGGAGCTACTGGCTGATCGTAGACCGCGGCGAGGTCGAAGTCTGCAAGACGAATCCGGGCTTCGAGCCAGATCTATTCGTTCGGGCGGACATTCAGGCCATGCTCGCAGTGTGGCTTGGGCGGCTGGACCTGCGCCACGCGCTCCAGGCTGGCTCAGTTGCGCTAGAGGGCCCGCGGGAACTGGTTAGCGCCTTTCCGGACTGGCTCGCCCTCAGCCCATTTGCTCATGTTGCGTCCGCCCGCGGCAATCCGGAATCTGGAACGCTCGATCGCGCGGCCCTTCCCGCCAGCGCGCCTACGCGCCCAAGACGCAGTAGCCTGGTTGGCGCGGCGAGTAGCAAGTAACAAGCAGCGAACCACCCCCTTCCCTTGTTACCTGTTACGTGTTACTTCTTACTGCGCCATGAAGCGCAGCACCAACCGCATCCTCACCAGCCACGTCGGCAGCCTCGTCCGCCCGCCCGAAATCGCCGCCTTGTTCCCGGACCGGCCCGCCGGCAAGCCCTTCGACGCGAACGAGCGCCGGGTCCTCGACAAGACGATCAACGAAGTCCTCAAACAGCAGGTAGATGCCGGCATCGACATCCCCAGCGACGGCGAGTTCTCGAAGTCTGGCTTCGCCGGCTACATCGTCGACCGCCTCACCGGCTTCGAGCCAAAGCAAGGCAGCGCGCCCTTCCAGCGTGGCCGTGACCGCATCCGGTTCGCCGACGCCTACGCCGACATCGATAGCGCCGGCAGTAGCGGACGCAGCGGCGTCGGCGCGCAGCAGAACATCGTCTGCGCCGGCCCCGTCAAGTTCGTCGGCGAAGCGCTGGTGCGCGAAGACATCGATCGCCTCAAGGCGGCGATGCAGGCCGCGGGCGTCGAAGAGGCCTTCGTGCCGGCAACCGCACCCGGCACGATCGAGCTACAGCGCCCGAACGAGTACT
>DATDOP010000211.1:0-2804 GCA_035293185.1 Dehalococcoidia bacterium
AGGCGGCCGACGCGCACTGCCGGGCTGTACTGACCCACCTTCGGCACCGTGAGAGGGTCGACGCGTCCGGGGCCCTTCTCGTCGATCACCTTCTCCTGCTCGCCGATCGTGAATAGCCCGCCGGAGCTGGCGATCAGCACGCCGATCGAGTCGCGGTTGCTGTCGTTGATCGCGAGGTTGGCCGACTTGACGGCCTCCTCGGCTGCGACGACCGCCATTTGCGTATGGCGGCCGGAGCGGCGCGCCGTACGGCGGTCCATCAGGTCTTCGGGCACGAAGCCTTTGACCTCGGCGGAGACCTGCACGTCGTAGCCTTCGGGGTCGAAGTGCGTGATTCGGTTGGTGCCGGAGCGGCCTTCGAGGAGGCCTGCCCAGCTCGACGCCACGTCGAGTCCGAGAGGCGTCACCATGCCGACGCCGGTCACAACAATGCGAGGAAAGTCAGTCATTAATCACCCGTTCCACCTTTGTATCTTAGGACCAACGCACGGTCAAATGCTCTAGGCGCGCCCGGCGGGGAATTCGCGGACATGGGAGAAACCTCGTCCCTCCAAAAGTCACCCCGTTCACTGATAAACAACGGGTATCCAAAAGTCGGATCATGCTAAGATTTAGCTATGACTAAGGTCACGATTCAACCCGCAAATATCGAGATCGAAGTCACGCCTGGCGACACTTTGATGGGCGCTGCGCAGGGCTGCGGGCTGTACTGGCCGACCACCTGCGGCGGCCAGGGAGTGTGTACGACCTGCCTCTCCGAGGTGGTCAGCGGCGGCGACCTGCTGGCCGAGATGAGCCGCAGCGAGCGCAAGACGCTGATCGCGGAGCGCGGCGAGGCGATTCTCGGCCAGCAGGTGCGGCTGGCCTGTCAGGCGACCGTCCTGCGCGACGGGGCAATAACGGTGACGAAACCGGGAGTGCGGTCCGCGGGCGAAGCCTGATCGATTTTCCCGGAGTAATGCCGAAACTGATATGATATAGGCAGCTTCTATGGGAGGTACCCGGGGTGGATCTTGGTCAGCTTGAGGCCTTCGTGCAGGTCGCGAACCAGCGAAGCTTCTCTCGCGCCGCGGAGGCGCTGTTCCTTACTCAACCGTCCGTCACCGCGCGCATCCAGGCCCTGGAGCGCGACCTGGGAGAGCGCCTGTTCGAGCGATCGGGCCGCGGTATCCGCCTGACGGAGGTCGGCGAGTGCTTCTTGCCCCACGCCGAGCGCGTGCTGCAGGCCCTCAACGCCGGCCGTGACGCGATCGACTCGCTGCGCAACCTGCACTCCGGCTCGCTCGTCCTGGCCTCGGCCACTACGGTGAGCACCTATGTCCTGCCGGGGCTGTTGAAGACCTTCCGGGCCCGTTACCCGCGTATCGAGGTGTCGGTACGCACGGGACGCTCGGAGCAGGTGCTGCAGATGCTGCTGCAGGACGAGGCGCAAGTGGGCCTCGTACGCGCCGTCTATCACCAGGACATCGAGACCAAGGGGCTGATCGAAGACGAGCTCATCCTCGTCGGCAACGCGAACCACGAGCTCGTCGGCCGCGGTTCCGTCACCGTCGAGCAGCTGGGCGACCACCCCTTCATCTTCTTCGACCGCAACTCCAGCTACTACTCGCTGGCCCAGGGTATCTTCCGGCAGCACGGCGTGGTGCCGCGCACCCAGATGGAGCTGGACTCCATGGAAGCGACCAAGAAGATGGTCGAGGAGGGGTTGGGCATCGCGATGCTGCCGAAGGTCGCGCTGGAGCGCGAGCTGGAGGCCGGCATACTGCGCGAGATCGAGATCACGGACATGCCCAACCCGACGCGCCAGATCGCGCTGATCAGCCGTCGCAGCCGCCCGCTGGGCCCCGTCGCGCAGGCCTTCGTCGATATCGTGACGGAGATCTACAGCCAGCCGCAGCCCGTCGCTGCCGCGGGTTGATCGCACCGCAGGTTGAACCTGCGGCATCGCTCCTCGCCCTTTAGTTTCTCAGCCTTATAACCACGTCCGACGCCGCGGCCAGATACGCGGGCTGTGGGTTGAGCGCGTGCTCGCGCAAGCAGGCTTCGACAAGTTTCATGGCGTGCTCATCGCGCGACGCGACCGCCTGGTCGATGACGTCCTCGCGCCGGAACAGCGGCGACTCCACCGGCGCCAGGCTGCGGTCGAAACTCCAGGAAGCGTTGATCTTCGCCGCGGACTGCCAGGCGTAGCGCAGCAGACTTCGCGTAGTGCCGGCCGAGACGTGGGGCGCTAGCAACCGCACAGCGCTGGGACCCGTCACCGCGTGGATGAGGTAGATCGGGTTGTTACCGGGCAAACCGGAGTTCGCGACGTACAGCGCGGCGTACGTTGCCGTCAGCTCCGGGAGCGAAGCGAGCGGCGCCTCGACGTCGAGCAGACCGGCGGCCGCCTCGAAGCCGGGCACAGAGTGCGGGTCGTCCATGAGCGGACGGATGCCCTGCTGATCGCGTGGCAGCACAGGCAGGCCGGCGAAAGCAGCTCCAGGCGACAACCGGCCCGCCGAACCAGGCGTTTCCGGCAGCGTTTCGTACCAGCTGGCCCAGAGTGCGAGTCCCTCCGCCAGCTCGCGGAAGCGCAGGGGCGTCTCCCGCGCGGCGAGGGCGCGGGCCGCGTGCCCTGTGCGGATCAGTCCGTGCAGCAGCTCCCCCCAGAGGCCCGGAGCAAGTCGGTACGTCCAGGTGTCGAGGACGTCAGGCCAGGGATGCTCGGCCAGCTCGTTCTCGAAGAACTGCTGCCAGGCCGCGAACTGATCGCGGCGGCCGAGCATGTCCTGCCAGCGCTGCGGGTCGACGCGTCCGTTCAA
>DATDOP010000212.1:0-5129 GCA_035293185.1 Dehalococcoidia bacterium
CAGGACGAATCACCGGACACCGGCTTTTACGACGTGCCGCGCCTGGTGAACCACATCGATGACTACGCGATCGCCGCGGTGGGAGAGGCATACCGGCGCTTCCTGCCGCCGGGCGGTGAGTATCTGGACCTGATGAGCAGCTGGGTTTCGCACCTGCCGGCCGACTTGCCGCGCAAACGGCTGGTCGGCCACGGCATGAACGAGGTGGAGCTGCGCAACAATCCGGCGCTGGACCAGTACTTCCTGCAGGATCTCAACCTCAACCCGGTGCTGCCCTTCGAGGACGCGACTTTCGACGGCGTGGTGATCTGCGTCTCGGTGCAGTACCTGACGCAGCCGGTGGCCGTGTTCCGGGAGATCGGGCGGGTGCTGAAGCCGGGTTGTCCGTTGATCATCGCGTTCTCGAACCGCTGCTTTCCGACGAAGGCGGTGCGGATCTGGACGGCGCTGGACGACGATGCTCACGCCCGGCTGATCGGCGCTTACGCCGCGGAGGCAGGGCTGTTCGAGTCCGCCGAGGCCTTCGATTTCAGTCCGAGGCTGACTTTCCACGGTGTGCCGGATGATGAGCGCCTGAGGGAGCGGATTGCCTCCGGCGCGGTTCACAGCGACCCGCTTTACGTGGTCGTGGCGACTCGGAAGGCCGGCTAGCGAGAAGTTCCGCCTCAACGGCGTACCGCGGTGCCGGCGGCTCAATAGTTCATCAATCGCGGTTCAATCGCCGGCCGTCATGATCAGCGCGTCACCTGGCTGAAAACCCGCAGTGGGTCTGCGAAAGGCGCGCGCTTGGCGATCGATCTGAACCATAAGGCGTCGAACGACGCGCGCGAGGACGCGCTGCGGCAGGCCGACGACCGCGATGCCAAGCTGCCGGTTGCGGGGGCGTTCGAGGCGGCGGTTGTGCAACCCGCCGGGTTGATGGCGCGGGCGATTTCGGACGGACGCCTTGCCGGTCCGAACATGGTGAGTCAGAAGGCAGCGATGATGCAGTCGCTGCAGCGCAGCCACGGCAACGCGTACGTCCAGCGCCTGGTCAATCGCTCCGGGCCGGCGACGGTGACGCGTCCGGGTCCCAGACCGGCCTCGCGCCCGGCTGAGGCGCCGGTGGTTCAGGCCCCGGAGGTCGAGGAAGAGCAGCAGGTGGCGCCGGTGTCGTTGGAGTTCGGCGCCGGGTTCTCGACTCCTTCGGCGCCCGGGATACCCGGTGCGCCGCCGGGATCGCCGCTGAACGCCGGCGGCAACGGTGGCGGCGCCCCACCCGCCCCGCCGGCCGAGCCGGCATCGCCGGGGCTGCCGCCTGGGGAAGCCAACCTGGTGCCGGCCACGCTACCGGGGGCGCCGCCTTCCGCGCCGGCCGGTTCGCCATCGAACGCCGGCGGCGGGAACGGCCCGCCGGCTGCTCCGCCCGCGGAACCGAATCTAAAGCCCGACGCCAGCCTGCCACCGTCAGCCCCAGCCGGGGCGCCGCCGGCCACGCCCGGCGCCGGCGCAGCGAAGCCCGGCGGGAATCTCCCCGGAGGCTCAGGGCAGCCCAACCTGAAGCCAGAGACGGGCGCGCCGCCCGGCCCGCCGGCTCAGCCGGCCACTGCGCCGGCTTTGCCGGCGCCGGGCGCAACACCATCCGGCCCGCAGGCTGGCAACGGCGCGGCGCCCGGAGGCGGTAGCGGTGGCGGGACCGGCACCAGCGCTGGGGGTACGGGTGGCGGCACCGGCACGGGAGGCGGGACCGGCGGCGGCGACACCGGCGGCCCGACTGCGCCGGTACCCAACGCGCCGACCGCGACGAACGCGGCCAGCGGCATCGACTGGGACGGCTTCCTGGAGCAGTTCGATAATCCACTGAACGTGGCGCGCACGTTCCTGGAGGTTACGCGGCCCATCCCGGTCGCCGGCCTGTTCACCGGCATGATCGCCGACACGATCAACACGGTGCAGGACCTGCAGAGCATCGAGAAGGAAGACGCGCCGTTCACGACGGGCGCGATCGTCTTCCGCGACGTCGTGATGATCATCAACAACGTCTTGGGTTCGCTGTCGTCGCTGGACCAGTGGGTGCAGGACGCCGCGACGGGCTCCGTGGTCTTCGTCGAAGCGGACGCTGTGACCGCGCCGATCCAGGAGGCATTGAAGACGGCGAAGCTGGTCTGCGACGGCATTCAGCTCAGCCTCGACGTGATCATCGCGGCCAGCGCCCAGTACAACGCCTCCAAAGCCACGACGCCGGAGTCCTTCGCCAGCTGGAACGGGCTGCTGCAGAACTACCAGGCGAACATCCTCGGCGACAGCCTGACCACGATCATCGACGTGATCGACGTGGCGTCGGCGGGTGCCGGCAACGCCGAGAACGTCAAGCAGGCGGCAGGTGGCATCAAGGCGATGGTCCCGGCTGCCAAGGTGATCAAGCAGGTCATCTTCAGCGTGCTGCAGGGCTGGTTCGGGGTCTACGGCGGCGGCCTGATGCCCGGCTCGCCGAAGCCACCCAGCCTGGGCGGGCCCGGCGGCACGGGCCCCGGCGGCGGCCTCGGCCCAGCTGTCGGCATCGGTGGCACACCCGGCCTGCCCGGTGTCCCCGGCGTGCCGATACCGTATCCGAACATCGGGACGGGCGGCGGTCTGGGCGACGGCGCCAGCGGCGCGCTGAACGCGGCGGCGCGCCAGGCGGCCTCGGCGATCATCCGTGGCGAAATCAGCCAGATGAAGAGCGTGTACACCAATGTGGACACCGCCCTGGGCGTGGGCTCTGAGATCCTGGGCCAGATGATGACGGCCGAGCGTGAGCGCTTCAAAGAGCTGCTGGGCGGCCAGGATCCGCTCAGGCTGTTCGTGACCGCCGTCAGCCAGGGCCTGGACAACCTCAACGCCGAGGTCACTCAGCTGTTGAACATGGGCGTCCTGGCAACCGACGCGAAGCAACGGGCCGACGCGATCATCCAGTACTCGGACGAGGCGCAGACGGCCGTCAACGCGATCCGGGTGCCCAACTTCCAATTACCGCGGGAAGGCAGCGGCGGCCTGCTCGATGCAGCGGCACAGTTCCTGCAGGAGCAGGTCGTCGACCGCATGGTCGCCCAGGCGCAGTCCATGGTCGACGACATCAAGCAGTCGGCGACCCAGCCGATTGCCACCGTCAAGGGCAACGCCGAGGAGATCGCGGAGTTCAGCGTCATCTTGCAGCAGACGTGTACCAGCGCGGTCACAGGAATCCAGGCGCGGATTGCCAGCTTCTCGGAGGCGTTTGCGAAGTGCAACAGCCTGGAGGACATCATCAACGTGATCATCAGCCAGGTATTCCAGGCGCTCGGCCTCGGCGAGGGATTTACGATCGACGACGTTGTCGCGGAGTGGCGCGCAATCGGCCCGGCGCTGGACCAGGCAGACGAGTGGGCGGCCGGCCTGGCTGCCCCGGGTCCCGGCGAAGAGTAAGCAGCGGCGGGCATGGACGCGATGGTCGTGCCGAGCTGGGGAGAGGCGTCTCGGCTGGAAGAGCGCCCACAGCCGGCGCCGGGACCCGGCGAAGCCCTGATGAAGGTTCGCGCCGCCGGGGTGGGGTTGACCCTGCTCAACATGCGCTCGGGGCGCTCCGGCGGTACGGCGCCGCGAATCATGGGCCACGAACTCGGCGGCGACATCGTCTCGGTTGGCGACGGCGTTAATAACGTGAAGGCGGGCGACCGCTGCACCGTGTACTTCTACCTGACCTGCGGGCATTGCCGGTGGTGCCGCGGCGGGCGCGAGACGCTGTGCGAGAACCACGGCGGCTACGTCGGCGTACACCGCGACGGTGGCTTCGCAGACTACGTTTGCCTGCCGGCGGAGAACTTCCTGCGCATACCCGACGGGCTGGACTACGAATCGGCGGCGATCGCGGCCGATGCCGTGAACACGAACTGGCACTGCATGCGCGAACGCGCCCGCCTGAACCCTCACGATACCGTGTTGCTGATCGGTGCGGGCGGCGGTGTCGGCATCCACGGTGTGCAGGTCGCGAAACTGTTCGGGGCGCGCGTGATCGCGGCGGACGTCTCAGACGAGAAGCTGCAGCTGGCGCGCGAGTGGGGCGCCGACGAGACGATCAACGTCAACGCGGTCGATAACCTGGCAGCCGAGGCGAAGCGACTGACGGACGGCCGAGGAGTGGACGCGGCGGTGGACTACGCGGGCTACGGCCCGACGTTCCAGGCGGCGATCGAGAGCCTGGGGACGGGCGGGCGCGCGGTGATCATCGGCGCGGGGCAGGGCGACGTGACGTTCAACGGCTCCGGTTTGATCGGCGGCGAGTACGTGATCACCGGCTCGCGCCACTCGACGCGGGCGGAGTTCATCGAGACGCTGGAGATCATGGCGCGGGGCCTGGTGAAGCCGGTCGTGGGGCGTCGCGTGCACTTCACGGAAGTCGAGAGCCTGTTCGACGACATCATCGCGCAGACGCTCCTGGGCCGTGGCGCTTTGACGTACGACTAAGCGACCCGTAACGTGACGGCGGCCCGCGGCGTTGACCCTTTGGCGTGGCCAGCTTACCCTTACCTTAACGTACAGTGCGAATGACAGTTCGTTACCTAGATCGTCCGCTCGATGATTGAAACGGAAGAGTTAGCGCCACGCCGTAGCTTCGATCCGCGCTGGCTCCCACTGGCCGTCACGACAATCGGCTCCTTCATGTCGATCCTCGACACCCAGATCATCAACATCGCGCTGCCGAACATCCTCACCCACTTCGACGCCAGCCTGTCCAGCGGTCAACTGGTGATCACCGCCTACGTGATGGCGCTGGCGGTTGTGATTCCGCTGAGCGGTTTCCTGGGCGAGCGGCTGGGCATGAAGCGGCTGTACATGTTCACGCTGACCTGCTTCGTGGCGGGCTCGGCGCTGTGCGGCCTGGCCTGGGACGTGCACAGCCTGGTCTTCTTCCGCATCCTGCAGGGCCTGGGCGGCGGCATGCTGCAACCGCTGGGCATGGCGCTGGTCTTCACGATGATCACGCCGCTCGAGAGGCCGAGGTTCATCGCGTTGCTGGGCATCCCGACGCTGCTGGCGCCGCTCATCGGGCCGTCGCTTGGCGGTTACATCGTCGAGTACGCGAGCTGGCGAATGATCTTCCTGATCAACGTGCCGATCGGGATCATCGATAT
>DATDOP010000213.1:0-2298 GCA_035293185.1 Dehalococcoidia bacterium
CTATCGGATTGGCTATCTCCAGACCTCGACCCGCCAGGAGCAGCTCCACATGGTCAAGGCGTTCGAGGACGGCCTGCGTGACCTCGGCTACCGCGTGGGCCAGAACGTCGTCATCGAGTACCGCTTCGCCGAGGCACGTCCGGAACGGCTGCCCGGGCTCGCCGCAGATCTGGTGCGACTGAACGTGGACGTCATTGTCACCGGGATCAACACGAATACGGCTGCAGCCATGAAGGCGACCACGACCATCCCGATTGTCATGGCCAATAGTGTCGATCCGGTCGGCGCCGGCTTCGTCGAGACTCTGGCGCGACCCGGTAGAAACGTCACGGGAGTGACTCAGGACACCGGCAACGAGGTGTTCGGCAAGCGACTTGAGCTGCTCAAGGAGATCGTACCTCGCGGCTCTCGGGAGTGGGCTGTTCTCTGGAACCCCACTTTTGAGCCGAACCAGGGCCGCTGGAAAGCGACAGCGGACGCCGCCCGGAAGTTGGGGCTTACGCTTCTGTCTGCGGAAATGCAAGGGCTCGATGACCTCGAACCGGCGTTTGCCTCGATCACGAAGAGGCGCCCGGGTGGGCTCGTCGTGATGGGGGACGCAGTCCTGTTTACGTATCGAAGTCAGATCGCCAGCATGGCCATCAGGAATCGGCTGCCGGCGATTGCTCCGGTGAGCGAATTCGCTGAGGCGGGGCTCCTTCTGACCTATGGCGCGAGCCTCCCTGGCCTGTGGTACCGGTCCGCAACGTACGTCGATAAGATCCTCAAAGGCAGCAAACCCGCCGATCTTCCCATCGAGCAGCCCACCCAATTCGAATTGGTCATCAACCTCAAGACCGCCAAGGCGCTTGGCTTGACAATCCCGCCATCCCTGCTACAGCGCGCGGACAAGATCCTTGAGTAGCAGACGCGAAGAGCTGCCCAACTCAGCGTTCAAGCCGGACGGCGCGCAAGCGCGCCGCCGCTTAACACGGCGTTCGACCACGGGAAGAGGACGGGGGATGACGACGATCGCCGTCCCGATCTGCGATCGCTGCTGCGGGCCGCGAGTACGCGAGCAATGAAGGGGACCGGCAAGCCAGCGTTCCAGGGGGCTCCTCGCCGCAGGACGAGGGATGGGTACCGCGATACTAGGGCCTGGCGCCGCCGCCACGGCTCCGATATTGTCCGAGACAGGTGATGGACGAAGACACCTCGATCAGACGCCGACTCGCGGCCATTCTTGCCGCCGACATCGCCGGTTACAGCCGGCTCATGGGCCAGGACGAAGCCGCCACGGTCCGCGACCTCAAGGGCCACCAGGCCGTGATCCTGCCGCTGGTGGGCCGGTATGGCGGCCGCATCATCGACACGGCCGGCGATGGCATCCTCGCCGAGTTTCCCAGCGTGATCGGCGCGACCGCGTGCGCGGTCGAGATCCAGCGCGTGATGGCGGCGCGCAACGAGGAGGTGCCCGAGCATCGCCGGATGCTGTTCCGCATCGGCATCAACCTCGGGGACGTCATCCACGACGAGACCCGGATCTACGGTGACGGCATCAACGTCGCGGCGCGGCTCGAAGGGCTCGCCGAACCTGCCGGCGTGCTCGTATCGCGCGCGGTCCACGACCAGGTCCGAGATCGTCTCGACCTGGCCTTCGAGGATCTGGGTGAGCGCGAGCTCAAGAACATCGCGCGGCCGGTGCGTGTCTATCGGCTCCGGACGCCGGCGGAGTCGAAGGCAGCACCCACCCCGGGCGCCGCCCTGCCGCTCCCAGACAAACCGTCCATCGCCGTCCTCCCCTTTCCCAACATGAGCGGCGACCCCGAGCAGGGGTACTTCGCCGATGGGATAGCCGAAGACATCATCACCGGCCTCTCGCGGCTGAGATGGCTGTTCGTGATCGCCCGCAACTCAACCTTCACCTACAAGGGCCGAAGCGTGGATGTACGCCAGGTCGGACGCGAACTAGGAGTTCGTTACGTCCTCGAGGGCAGCGTACGCAAGGGCGGCAACCGCATTCGGATCACCGGGCAGCTCGTCGAGGCGGAGACCGGCAATCACCTCTGGGCGGAACGCTATGATCGGGCACTTGACGACGTCTTCGCAATCCAGGACGAAATAACGGACAGCGTGCTCGGCTGCCTTCAGCCTGTACTCTATGCGGCAGAGCATGTCCGCCTAAAACGGAAGGCGCCACAAAGCCTGGATGCTTGGGGGAGTCTTGTCCGCGGGATGTTCCTCTACAGTCAGCATTCGAACACAAGCACCAAAGAAGCTCTCAACATGCTTGACCGCGCTGTTGAGCTGGACCGCAGC
>DATDOP010000214.1:0-7160 GCA_035293185.1 Dehalococcoidia bacterium
AGCAAGCCGGAAGACACGGCAAGCAAGGGCAAACCAGGCGGCGTCTGGAAGCACTTCGCCCGCGCCGACGCAACCCACTTTGACTCACTGATCAGCGACACCTCTCAGGTCGTCTCGATCAGTGGCTACCTGGCCTACACCAAGCTCCTGAAGTGGAAGGTCGGCCGCTACCCGGCCATCGCCGATGGCACGTCTGAAGGCGAAGCCGCGACCGAGTGGGAGGTCAGCCCGGACAAGCTCACGCTGACCTTCAAGCTGCGCAAGGACATGAAGTTCGACCGGCGTGCGCCGACCAACGGCCGCGCGATGGATTCCAACGACGTCATCTGGAGCTGGAAGAAGTACATCGCCAACAACCCCGGCGCCCGTTCGCTGGCCTACGCGCCGGAAAACACCGCCGCCGCCGTGCAGTCGATTGAGGCGGCGGACGCCAATACCGTCGTGTTCAAGATGCACCATCCTGACGCATCGCTGATCCCCCTGTTCAGCGCCGCGGATAAGTTCTACGTCTTCCCAATCGAAGCCGACGGCAAGTTCGACCCGAAGAAGGACATCCGCGGTAACGGCCCCTGGCTCCTGGAAGAGTACGTCCCTTCCACGCGCTTCGTTTGGGCCAAGAACCCGGACTACTACGTGAAGGGCCGCCCCTTCATGGACAAGGTCGAAGTACCGATCGTGCCGGACCCGACATCGCAGCTGGCGCAATTCAAGAACGGCGCCATTTACTCCGACGTTCACGGCGGATTCGGCGGTTTCCAGCTGGAAATCGTGCCGACGCACAAGGACCTCCCGGAAACCGTCATCTACGAGGCACCGGTCTTCCCGGAGCGCAACATCTGGTACATGACGTTCGGCTACGACGGCAACTCGCCGTTCAAGGACACGCGTATGCGCCAGGCGATGTCGATGCTGATTGACCGCGAGGCCTACGCGGACGTCATCGACAACCGCGACAAGTTTGCCGACCAGGGACTCGAGCTGAACTGGAAGCAGTGCACCATCCTCGGCGCTGGCTGGGGCGACTACTGGCTCGACCCCGCGGACGTGGGCAAGTTCGGCCCCAACCACAAGTACCTCAAACACAACATCGACGAATCGAAGAAGCTGATGGCGGCGGCCGGGTTCCCGAGTGGCACCGACTTCGACTTCTACTGGCTGAGCGACAACACGTTCGGCGCTCTGTACAACAACATCGTCCAGCTCTACCAGGCGATGTTCAACGACGCCGGCCTGAAGGGTAACCTCAAGGGCTTGCCGTTCAACCAGTGGGTGGACACGATTGTCCAGGCTTACTTCTACCAGGAAACTCTGAAGGGCACGCGCAAGGGGTACAGCGGCGCTCAGCTCATGGCGGAGCGTCCCTTCCCGACGGCAGCGTCGCTGATTTCTTCGTCTTTGCACTACCTGGGCGGTGCCTTCCACGGCATGACGCCCGATGGCAAAGACGGCCACAAGGGCGACCCCAAGCTCAACGACATGTCGGAGAAGATCGGTCTGGAGTTCGACCGCAAGAAGCAGATCGATCTCGTGCACGAAGTCATTCGCTACACGACGCAGCAGTCGTACTACATCCCGCAAGGGACGTCTGCCAAGCAGTTCCAGCTGGTCTGGCCGGTGCTCAGCGGCTTCAACGCCTTGACGGCCCCGCCGGACTTCACGAACTGGGCCGACGCGTTGCTCGACGTCTGGATCGACCCGACGAAGGCGCCGATCAAGTCAAGCTAGCGGCCTTTCGTCCAGGCATGAGACGCCTCGCAATTCCTGCGAGGCGTCTCTGTGTCCCGGCGCCTTGGGCCTTTGACCATCGATAGGTATGGCAATAACCCACCTATGTTCTAAACTCGGTTCGAAGTCGGACGACGAGGATCGAGCGCCCCAGAGCCGGTGCGAGTCAGATCGGAAGGTACGATGCCAGATTTCACCGTAAGGGATGGATGGCTAACAGAGACGTCGGTGCGGGACCTGGCAGCGTGGTATCACGAGAAGTGCCCGGAGACGGAAGCGCTGACCTTCGAGGCCCACCTGATGGTGCTCCGGGCGTACGTCTCCCTGGCTTCGGATACGCCACTGGAAAACGTCGCCGGGCTGAGCAGGCCGCGGTACAACATCCTGCGCATGCTTTACCAGGAGGCGGAGCGGCGGCTGCTGATGAGCGACTTTGCCGAAGGCATGAACGTCAGCCCCACCAACATCACGAAGCTGGTCGACTCACTCGTCGCGGACGGACTCGTGACGCGTGCCGGGCACGACGCTGACAAGCGCCGCCGTTGGGCAGAACTGACGCCGAAGGGTGCCAGGCTGGTCGAAGACACGCTGCCGCACGTTTCCGAACACGTCAGCGACCTCTGGGACTGCCTGGAGCTGCCGGAGCAGCGCGTCCTGGTGCACCTGCTGGCAAAGGTGAGGCTGCACTGGACGTCCGTGAATAGTCAGGCTGCGGTGGACGAGATCCGCGAGTTCGCTCCGATCAGCTAGTCAGCGGAACGTCCTGAGGGCCGATGCGCGGCCGGGTCCCTTTCCCCAGATAGTTAACTCGGTTTAGTATTATCCGGGCACGGCCGGCAGCCGATGGGCTGCCGATAGCGCCGTGTGGGGCAGTTTGCGACGCGAAATGCGAGGAGACGATTGAGGAGCAGCAAGAACAACATTCTGACCACCCACACCGGCCGGCTGGACCCGCCGAAGGATCTGGGTGAGATGACGCGGGCGGTCGCGCGGGGCGAATCGGCGGACTCTCCGGCCCGCAAGGCGCGCCTGCGCTCGGCGATTCAGGACATCGTCCTGCAGCAGGTCCGCACCGGCCTCGACGTGGTCAGCGACGGCGAGCTGGGCAAGTTCAATAGCTTTACCTACTACAGCAAGCGTCTCTCCGGGCTCAGCGTGCGGCCGGTCAGACCGGATGAGCCGCCGGGTATGTGGGAGCGGACCGGCGAGCGCATGGAGTTTGCCGAGTTCTACGAGTACCTGGGCTTCCGTACGGCGCGCGAGCGCATGTCCTTCACCGGCCCGATCAGCTACATCGGCGAGGCGGAGGTCCAGGCCGACATCGACATGCTCAAGGCCGCGATGGCCGGCGTGGACGGCGCCTCCGAAGCCTTCATGTGCGTGTTGGCGCCCGGCTGGCTCGAGCACTGGATGTACAACGAGTATTACCGCACGGACGAGGAGTACCTCTTCGCGATCGCCGACGCGATGAAGCACGAGTACAAGGCGATCGTCGATGCGGGCTTCATCCTGCAGCTCGACGACCCGGGCCTGCCGGACACCTACGACATGATCGTCCCCACGCCCTCGATCGAGGACTACCGCAAGTTCGCGGAGGTGCGCGTTGAGGCACTGAACCACGCGCTCAAGGGACTGCCTGAGGACCGCATTCGCTATCACATCTGCTGGGGCAGTTGGCACGGCCCGCACACCCACGATCTACCGCTGAAACACGTCGTCGACCTGATGCTGAGGGTGACGGCCGGGGCCTACTCCGTAGAGGCAGCAAATCCCCGGCACGAGCACGAATGGAAGATCTGGCGAGATGTGAAGTTCCCGGAAGGCAAGCTGCTGATCCCGGGCGTGGTCAGTCACGCGAGCAACGTCGTTGAGCACCCGGAGCTGGTGGCCGACAGGATCGTGCAGTACGCCGGTCTCGTCGGGCGGGAGAACGTGATTGCCAGCACGGATTGCGGCATGGGCGGCCGTGTGCATTCGCAGATCGGCTGGGCCAAGCTCAAGGCGCTGGTCGAAGGCGCACAGCTGGCCTCGAAGCAGCTCTGGGGCTCGTAGCGGCGGCGGCGTCTGACGCGTAACGACAGGTCTTGTTGCCGAAGCCGGGGTTTCGCGACCAAACAGGAGACGGAAAATGCTTACCAACGCGGATAACCAGTACCTCTGCCGGATTGGCCCCGGGACAGCAATGGGCAACGTCTTCCGGCAGTACTGGCTTCCGGCCATCCGTTCGGACAAGCTGCCGGAGGGCAAGATCCTGATTCCCGGCGTCGTCAGCCACGCCAGCAACGTCGTCGAGCACCCGGAGCTGGTGGCGGACCGCATCGTCCAGTACGCGCAGCTGGTGGGGCGCGAGAACGTGATCGCGGGCACGGACTGCGGCATGGGTGGTCGCGTGCACATGCAGGTCGGCTGGGCGAAGCTCCAGGCCCTCGTCGAAGGCGCACAGCTGGCCTCGAAGCAGCTCTGGGGCTCGTAGCGCAGGCGTCGTCTTGACGCGTAACGACAGGTTCCGTTGCCGTAGCCGAGGCTTCGCGAACAAACAGGAGACGGAAAATGCTTACCAATGCGGATAACCAGTACCTCTGCCGGATTGGCCCCGGGACAGCAATGGGCAACGTCTTCCGGCAGTACTGGCTTCCGGCCATCCGTTCGGACGAGCTGCCGGCGCCGGACTGCCCGCCGCTGCGCGTGAAGCTGCTGGGCGAGGAGCTGATCGGCTATCGCACGACGTCCGGGGCAGTTGGCCTCATGCAGAACTCCTGCCCGCACCGCGGCGCCAGTTTGTTCTTCGGCCGCAACGAGGAAGAAGGCCTGCGCTGCGTTTACCACGGCTGGAAGTTCGACGTCGCCGGTAGCTGCATCGATATGCCCTCCGAGCCGGCGGAATCGAACTTCAAGAACAAGGTCCGGGCCAACGCGTACCCCACGCAGGAGCGCAACGGGATCATCTGGGCCTACATGGGCCCGCGCGAGGTGCCGCCGCCGCTGCCGGACATCGAAGCGAACATGCTCAACCGCGACCCGCTCAAGATCAACGTGCTGCACCGGGCCTGCAACTGGATGCAGGGCCTCGAGGGTGAGCTGGACACGATCCACGCCGCGTTTCTCCACTTCGGCAGCGCGAAGCTGGAGGAGCAGGCGCCGGGAAGCTTCAACTTCTATCACATCAAGCAGCGCGACGCCCGCTTTGTCGTCCGCGACACCGGCTTCGGCGCCTCGTACGGCGCCTATCGACCCGCGGAAGACGACACCTTTTACTGGCGCATCGCGCACGTGCTGTTCCCGTTCTACGCGGTGCCCCCGCAGGGCGCGCTGGGCCCGAAGGTCCAGATGAACGCCTACGTCCCGATGGACGACGAGCACACCCTGCAGTGGGAGATTTTCGTCAACGTGGATGAGGCCCTCCGGCGCAGCAGCTTCGGCACGGAGATGGCCGGCAGCACAACGCGCGAGGAGCAGGCACGGGCGCGGAGCGCTGCCAACCGCCGCCCGGGCTCGGTTTATCTGCCCCAGGCCACCGGCTGGCACGGCCGCTTCAACCTCGATCAGGACCTGTCGAACGACTATCTGGTCGACCGCGAAGCGCAGCGTTCCGGGAAAAGCTTCTCAGGTATCCCCGGCGTGCGTCAGCAGGATATGGCCGTGACCGAGACGATGGGCCCGATTTACAACCGCAGCCGGGAGCACCTGGGCACAACGGACTCGATGATCATCAGGGCGCGACGCCGCTGGATTGCGACCGCGCGGGCGCTGGCTGAGCAAGGAGTCCTGCCTCCCGGCGTGGATGACCCGGCGATCTATCGCCAGCGGTCGGGCGAGGTCATCTTGCCGCGCTCGACAGACTGGTGGGAGGGCACGCAGGAGCTGCGCGAGCGTTTCCAGGGCAACGACGAGGCTGTCGCAGAGCTAGTGAACACTACGACGAGTTGAAACGAAGCGAAGCAAGAATCCTCACGACGCACGTCGGCAGCCTGATCAGGCCGTCGCGCCTCCTCGAGTTCGCGATCGCTCAGCAGAAGGGCGAGGCCATCGACGAAGCGGCCTACCAGGCCTGTCTGCGCGAGTCCGTCGCCGAGGCGGTCCGCAAGCAGGCAGAGACGGGGCTGGACGTCGTCAACGACGGCGAGTTCGGCAAGTCGAGTTGGGCTGCATACGCGCTGGAGCGCATCACGGGCTTTGAGGTCCGCCGCGACCAGATTGTCCCGTTGGACTGGCTGGGCCGCGACCGCGAGCGTTTCCGTGAGTTCTTTGAGGTCGAGATGCCGAACGCGCTGCGCGGCGGCGCCGCCGAGGTCTGCGTGGGCCCGATTTCTATGGCCGAGACACGCAGCGTGCAGCGAGACATCGCGAACCTCAAGGCGGCTGCCCAAGGCACCTCCATTGGCGAGGCGTTCTTCACCTCGGTTGCGCCGGCCAGCACCGCCTACAACGGCGTCAACGAGTACTACAAGACCGAAGAAGCGTACGTCTACGCCATCGCCGAGGCGTTGCGCGAGGAGTACCTGGCGATCCACAACGCGGGTCTGCTTTTGCAGGTCGACGATGCTGTCCTGGCCAACATGTACGACCACCTGGTGTCTGAAAGTCCGGAGCGCTACCGCAGATGGGCGCAGTTACGCGTGGAGGCCTTGAATCACGCGCTGCGCGGCATCCCGGAGGACCGCGTCCGCTACCACATCTGCTTCGGCAGCTGGCACGTGCCGCACGTGGCGGACGCCCCGCTACCGGCGATGATCGATCTGATCCTGCAGGTCAACGCCGGCGCCTACTCCTTTGAGGCTGCCAACCCCCGGCACGAGCATGAATGGACCGTTTGGCAGACGACGAAGCTGCCGGAAGGCAAATCGATCATCCCCGGCGTGGTCACGCATCACACCACGGTGGTGGAGCATCCAGAGCTGGTCGCGCAGCGCATCGTCCGCTTCGCGCGCCTCGTCGGCAGGGAGAATGTGATCGCCGGCACGGACTGCGGTTTTGCGCAGGCTCAGGGCGTGCAGCGGGTTCATCCCTCGGTCATGTGGGCCAAGCTCGAATCGCTCGTCCAGGGGGCGCAACTCGCTTCTCGACAGCTCTGGAGCTGAGCGTCCTGGGAGAAGCGATAAGGTTGGAGGACCTGGCACCTTCGTCGACCAAGGGCTTCTAGATTACTTCGACGAAATCGACATTGTTGATTCAACGGAGATGGTTTGCGCTAGTAGCGCAGGCCGAAGCGGCCGCTGGACCAGGTGCTGCGGCGCTGGTTGAGCTCCTCCTGGGGCACGTGCTGCGACATATGAGTAATGAGGGCCCTCCCGACCGCCCCCAGCGCGGTGCGTAGTGGCCACTCGGCGTCGAACTTGCCCTTCTGGGCGTCCACCACTAGCTGAATCGTCGCCTGCTTGAGAATCGGCGAGCGGGCGTTGCAGGTCATGGCGATGACCGTCGCGCCGGCGTCGGCT
>DATDOP010000215.1:0-9474 GCA_035293185.1 Dehalococcoidia bacterium
GAACACATTCGGCTTGTGCAGCGCCACCGAAAGCTGTTCCTCCTGCCACGGCACGCCTGGGTGCGCCATGATGATGTTCAGCGCCGGGAAGTCGGCCGCAATGTCGTCGATGAGGATCGGCTGCGCGTACTTCAGCTTCAGCCCGCCACCACCCGGCAGCCCCGCCCCCACCGCCGTCTGGCCCGTGTGGAACAGCACCGGCACGCCCAATTCGGCGCACTTCTCCCACAGCGGGTAAAAGCGGATGTCGTTGGGGAAGAATGACTGGCTGATCGGGTGCAGCTTGAGGCCGCGCAGCCTCAACTCTTTCACCGACCGCTCCATCTCCAGCACTGCCGCCTTGCCCTTGTGCGGATCGACGGACGCGAAGCCCATGAAGCGGTCCGGGTAGCGCTGGACGATGCTCGCCGTATAGTCGTTGCCGGTGTACTTTGCCCCGCTCGTCGTCTCGGCATCGACCCCGAAGATCACGGCGAAGATGTTGAGGTTCGTGAACGTCTCGTACATCTCTTCGACGCTGCCGCGCTGGTTGGTGCCGAAGTAGCGCGACATCTGCTCCTGCGCCGCCGAGGTGCCGCTGCCCGGCGGGTTCGGCACGTGGGTGTGGATATCGATCGCGCGCATGCGTCCTCCAGGAATCGAAACGTGTACTGGGCGGGGCGCCCTATTCTTGCACTCCGCATGCGAAGCCGCTACCCAAGATGCCTGAGGCCGGGATGCGAGGGAGTAACCTTGAACAAAGCTCAGTCATATTCAAGGTTGTGCAGTAAGCTTGAACAAGCGCGTCCGTTATCGCCATCCCTAACCCTGAATAGCAATCGGTCATATTCAAGGTTATACTGTAACCTTGAATAACGTTCGCGCGTCGGGAGTGATTCTATGGCGGAACTCAAAAGGCTCAAGTGGCACAGCGAGGGAGTAACTGGCCTTCCGCGGCGCGACCGTCTGGGATGTGACTACGACGCCTACATACCAGACCCCCTCAGCAGCCGCTCTGTCTCGCTCGACGGCTCCGTTGCTGCCGACGTGGCCGAAGCAGAGACCTCGATTGCACGCCTCAATAGTGAGGTCAAGGCCCTGGCCGATACCGAAGTGTTGGCTCGTCTGCTACTCCGAGCAGAGTCCGTTGCCTCCTCCCGAATCGAAGGTCTAGAAGTAGGCGGACGCCGCCTACTACGAGCGGAGGTGGAGCAACAGCTCGGAGAGGTCACGCGAGACGTCACCGCTAAGGAAGTACTAGGAAATGTCGACGCCATGCGATGGGGAATCGAGGTGGCGTCTCACGAAAGTGAAGTCACTGTCGACCTGATATTGGAGATACACCGTCGGCTGTTACTCGGAACCCATATGGAGCAACACGGCGGCCGACTCAGAACGCAGCAAAACTGGATAGGCGGCAGTAGCTACAACCCTTGCTCCGCAACCTACATACCGCCGCCTCATGAAGCGGTCAAAGCTCTCCTTGAAGACCTCTGCTCTTTTTGCAACCACCAGAACCTTCCAGCAGTAGTACAGGCAGCGATGGCCCATGCTCAGTTTGAGACAATCCACCCCTTTGTAGATGGAAACGGGCGTACGGGTCGTGTTCTCATTCACATCATTCTGCGTCGCAGGGGTCTCGCACCCCGGATCATCCCGCCTGTTTCACTCATACTCGCAACGTGGGCACGCGACTACGTTGACGCGCTTAATGCAACCCGCTATATCGGACCTTCTGACTCGAAAGTCGCTCACGAAGGCATCAATCGATGGATCGGGCTATTCTCGACGGCTTGCAGGCGCGCTGCGGACGACGCCACAGCCTTCGAAGACCGCACACGGAGTATCCAAATGGAGTGGAGAAATCGACTAGGGGCTGTACGCAACAAATCAGCTCTCGATTTGCTCATCCAGACCCTGCCGGGTGCGCCCATCCTAACTGTCAACGGAGCGTCCGAGGTGATCGGCCGGTCATTCCAGGCAACCAACGAGGCCATGGTGCGCCTCCTGGAAGCGGATATTGTCCGGCAGATCAACCTCGGCCGAAGGAACCGCGCTTTCGAGGCTCCTGAAGTCATCGATGCGTTTACTGACCTTGAGCGCCAACTCGCTAGTCCCGAAGGAAACACGCAATCATCGGTACCTTCGAGACCGATTCCACCCAGAAGGCAACGCCGGGCACCTTGACGGAACCGCTTGCGTTGCCTCCTTACGTGATCCACTCTTATCCAGATCGATTTGCTGCAACCGAGGAGGCTGTCATGACCGCTACATTCGAAGGACTGCGTACCCGCGTGAAGCCCGGCATCTCCGCCCGCGACCTCTCGTCCATGGAGAACGAGCGCGCCAAGGGCATGCGCGAGACCGGCCTCGCCGCCATCGCGGAGCCCTTCCAGGGCATCACCGAAAAAGGCGTCCTCACGCCCAACCTCTTTCCGATTGCCTCCACCGGCGTTTCGACTGCGCCGATCAAAGGCGCCGCGCAGGCCTTCCTCGCCTCCCTGCTGCCCGAACAGCGCACGGCCGCGACGTTCCCCGTCGAGTCCGACTCCTGGCGGCGCTGGAGCAACGTGCATATGTTCCTCATGCGTCACGGCGTCTGCATGGAGCAGATGAGCGAGGCGCAGCGCGAGGCCGCTTACAACCTGATGCGCGCCACGCTCAGCAAGGCCGGCTTCGAGACGTCGCTCGGCATCATGCGCCTCAACGAAACGATCCGTGAGATCACCGGCCGCGACGTCGAGTTCAGCGACCTGCTCTACTGGTTCAGCATCCTGGGCGAGCCCTCAGACACCGAGCCCTGGGGCTGGCAGGTCGATGGCCACCACCTGATCCTCAACTGCTTCGTCCTCGGCGATCAGGTCGTGCTCTCACCCCAGTTCATGGGCTCGGAGCCGGTCGTCGCCACCGCCGGTAAGTACGCCGGCACGCGTGTCTTCGACGCGGAGCAGGACAAAGCCCTCGAGCTGATGCAGTCGCTCGACGCCTCCCAGCAGAGCAAGGCGATCATCGACACCAGGATGCCCGGCGAGGTCATCGTCGCCGCCTTCCGCGACAACTACGACATCGAGCGCCAGGGCCTGCGCTTCGACTCCCTGACCGCCGGTCAGAAGCAGCTCGCCGCGTCGCTGGTCGAGACCTACGTCCGCCGCCTGCGCCCCGGCCACGACGACGTCTGGCTGGCGGATGTCAACAAGCACATCGACGAGACCTACTTCGCCTGGATCGGCGGCACGGACGACGAGGCGATCTTCTACTATCGAGTCCACAGCCCGGTGATCCTGATCGAGTTCGACCACCTGCCCGGCGTCGCCCTGGACTTCGACGTGCCGACGCGCCACCACATCCACACCACGGTGCGCACGCCCAACGGCAACGATTACGGCAAGGACCTGCTGCGCCAGCACTACCTGCGCCACCCCCACAACGTGAAGTAGGCATGGCCTCGCCTCCGCACGAGGCTGTGGTGGTCGCTCTTGAAACAGAGGGCAAATCGGTTCTTAGGATTAGGGTGTCCACCCTTGAGAGCCTACAGGAGCTGATTGAGGTCTTTCTGAAGCTAAGTCGAGGTGAGGTCCAGGAGTTCGAACTCGCTGCCTTCAGTAATGTGCGTTTGACCAACCTTAGCAGCGTCGTATTGAGGACAGACGAGAAAGCTGAGTCCGTTCGTCTGGATGTCGAGCAAGATGGCACGCGAGTTGACTGGACTTGCTCACCCGAGGATTGGGACCTGGGTGCCGCAATGCTGCGGGCTCTCGAAGCACACCCCAAGGGCCATCAGTACCTCCCTCCAGACCAGGGTGGTGACGAACCTGAGATCGACTTGGACTACTGGGGGCCCGCAGGCCGCGAGTTCGATCTCTAACATCCCGACTCGGCCTCACCTCTCAACCGCCCCAGCCTGATCGCCGGATAAACTGGGGCCCGCCAAAGGCCTGGCCTGAGCACGTGCTGGCGCACTCGTCAGCCCTTCTGCTCCTCCTCCGGCCACGTCCCAACGTCCACCCCCGCATCCTCTTCAATCGTCTTCAGCGTCGCGAACCAGCTCAGGTTGCCGCGCCCGCGCACCAGGCTGCGTGTGTACCACTGGCCCACCGCCTGTGCCACCGGCGTCGGCACGTCCAGGTCGCGCGCCGCCTCCAGACACAGCCCGATGTCCTTCGCTGAGAGCGCCAGGCTGAAAAACGGGTTCTCCCAGTTGCGCTTGAGGATGTTCGGCATCGCCGCCGCCTGCCCGCGGCCGCTGGACACACTCCAGACCGAGTGCAGCGTCTGCGGGTCAAAGCCCGCCTTTGCCCCCAGCGCCATGACTTCCTGCAGCAAGAGCGTGCCGCCCAGCGCCAGCATGTTGTTCGTCAGCTTCAGCATCGTCCCGGAGCCGGCCTCGCCCAGGTAGAAGATGTTGCCGCCAATCACGTCGAGCAGCGGCTTCACGGCCTCGAAGGTCGACTTCTCGCCGCCCACCATCACGGACAGCGTACCGGCCGCCGCGCCCGCCGTGCCGCCGCTCACCGGCGCGTCCAGGAAGCCGATGTTGCGCTGCGCCGCCAGCACCGCCAGCCGTTTCACCGCCGAGAGCGAGTTGCTCGACAGGTCGACATGGATCGTCCCGGGCTTGGCACCGGCGTAGATACCCGATTCGGCCAGCGCCACCTCGTCCACCTGTCGCGGCCCCGGTAACGACGTGAACACGATCGTCGCCTGTTCCGCGACCTCCCGCGGCGTGTCTGCCCAGGTCGCGCCCATCTCGATCAGGTTGGCGCAGGCCTCCTGGCGCACGTCGTTGACCACCAGCTCCACGCCAGCGGCCAGCAGGTTCCGCGCCATGGGGTTGCCCATGTTGCCCGTCCCGATGAATCCAGCCTTCATCTCAATCCCCGCCTTCTAGCTCAGCTTGCGAAACGTGCTCAGGATGCAGCGCTTTCCCCATGCTGTCCAGTGGAATCCCCAGCCTTACATTTCCCGGCAATCACTAGTAAGATTTGCCCGTTCGGTTACGTCTTTCGGTGCGCGGGCGAGCGCTGAACGGCTTCGGACAGCCCTTGTCATTCCTGAAGATGGAGCTTTAGTGGTCTCAAGTTTCGACGAGAGCTTTCGAGTCACCTGGCAAAACCCCCGAGACGCCGAGTCGATCTGGGCGATCGACCGCAACCATTTCTCCCATCCCGTGCCGCCCCTGGCAGAGGAGCTCTACCGGCGCATCATCGCCGCCTCCTGGGAGACGCCGTGCGTCTTTGTGAACGGCTACGCCTACCTCCGGGACTTCGGCCCACCGCCAACACCGCCCGAGGTGACGGAGCGGGGCGCTCCTTCGGTCTGGCGCCAGGACTACCTCCCTAAGGTCCGCCAGCTCTGCGCCGCCATCCGCGTCCGCGACTACGACTCCATGACGCCCGCCGAGATCGTCGCAATGCTGCCGCGGATCTTCGCAGAATCAGCCGAGGCGTTCCGCTACCCGACCGTCGTGGCGAGCGCGTTCATGGGCCCCGGCATGGCGCTCGCCGACTTCTGTGAACGCGAGATCGGCTCCGAAGGGCCGCTCCTCGTCGCGACGCTGCTGCAGGGATTTGCCAACGAATCGATTGCCGCCGGGGTTAGCCTCGGTGAGCTCGCCGAGTTCGCGCAGTCGAAGCCGGAGGTCGCCCAGGCATTGGCGGAGGGCCGCTACGACGACATCTCGTCCCTGCCCGGCGGCGAGGAGTTTTCGTCCCGCCTGGTTAGCGTGCTGGATAACTACGGTTGGCGTGCCGATGACTGGAGCCTCGTCCATCTGCCGACCTGGATCGAGGAGCCGAAGACGCCGCTCTTCCTCATCGGCCGTTACCTCGCTGACCCCTCGCGCTCCCCTGCCGAGGCGATGCGGCGCTCTGTGCAACTGCGCGAGGCCACCGCCAGGGACATCGAGTCTCGCCTGGCGCCGGAAAAGCGCCCCCAGTTCCAACAGATGCTCGCGGCGGCTCAGTCGCACGTTCAGTTCAGCGAGGAGCGCGCCCTCTGGCAGCTCGTCGCTGTGGGCAGCGTGCGAGTGCCCCTGCTGACGCTGGGCCGCCAGCTGGTCGAATCCGGCGTGCTCAACGACCCTGGCGACGTCTTCTTCCTGCGTCTCGATGAGCTTGAGGACGTCGCCGTTAACGCGCACTCAGTCGCCGGGCTTGTCCTCCAGCGCCGCGAAGACCTGGACCGCTGGGAGACGCTGGACCCACCGACGTCCGTCGGCCGGCCACTGATCGTCAGCGACCGCTCGCCGCAGTCTCAGATTGTCCACCGCTACTTCTTCGGCACACCTCTGCCGCAGTCCGAAGGCTCTCTAATCCAGGGGATCGCCGCCAGCCAGGGTGTGATCAGCGCCCGCGCTCGCGT
This sequence comes from Dehalococcoidia bacterium, assembly GCA_035293185.1. GTDB lineage: Bacteria > Chloroflexota > Dehalococcoidia > DSTF01 > WHTK01 > WHTK01. Next base: position 6,340 of record DATDOP010000215.1, read on the forward strand.
CGTCCGCACGCTCGCCGACAGCGACACGCTGCAGGCCGGCGAGATCCTGGTCTGCCGCAACACGGCGCCGCCCTGGACCCCCCTGTTCGCGATCGCCGGCGCCGTTGTCACCGATATCGGCGGCTTGCTCTCCCACTCGGCGATTTGTGCCCGTGAATACGCCATTCCCTGTGTCGTGGGCACGCGAGTCGCCACGTCGCGCATCGCTAACGGAGACCTGATAACGGTGGACGGCACCGCGGGCACGGTGGTGATCGAAGGCGCCACAGCCGGCTGATCTGCGGCTCTTCGCAACAAATCGCCGTGTTTCTCCAATTGGGCAACAGATCCGCGCGTTCCCGCCGATAGTTAAAGTGAAGGACAAGAACAACGCACCACGGAGGGTGAAAATAGTGCCGGGTGCAAAGATCCGACGTCAGCAACTTGGTCGCCTAGACGTCGTGTAGCAAGAGGCGAAACCGACCGGCTTATCTGACATCAGTGTCAGGTGAGCCGTTTTTGTTGCCCCTCAACCTGGCACAAAGCTCCGGGATTTCCCGGCGTTCGAGTACCGGAACGGCGCTCAAGGTGGCCCTTTAGCGGGGGCTCCGGGGGTGTCCCCCGGCTTTCAACACAGAAGGACCAGTACAAATTGCCAGGGAGGGTGAAATAGCTGCCGGGTGCAAAGAGCCGATGTCCGCAACGTGGTCGCCTGGACATCGGGGAGCAAGAGGCGAAACCGACCGGCTTATCTGACATCAATGTTGGGTAAGCCGTTTTTGTTGCCTCTCAACCACGCTTGCGGTGCCCTCGTAACAGGCTCCTTGGCTCCCAGTTAGCGCCAGAGGTGGCCCTTTAGCGGGGGCTCCGGGGGTGTCCCCCGGCTTCCAGCGCAAAAGGGGCTCCGGGGGTGTCCCCCGGCATTCAACACAGAGGGATCACTACAACTTCCAGGGACGGATCGAATATGTGTGCCGGGTGGGCTATGAGCCGACATCTGACTTTGGTCGCTATGGATGTCGGGGAGCTGAGTGGCGAAACCGACCGGCCTGTTTACAGGCCCTCTGCAACTCTCAAGTGCAGACGGGCAGGCGAATGGGAGGTTAGTTAATCGCCATGATCTCGAAAGTTCTCGCAAGTATCTTCGTCCTGGTGATGATGGGTGGAGCCATGGCTCTCGGCTCCAACGCTGTCTTCACCGATAGCGCCGCTCTGGGCGCGAACTCCTTCGCGACCGGCAGCGTCGACATCACCACCTCGCCGGCCAGCGCTCTCTTCTCTGTCAGCGCCATGATGCCGGGCGACGTCACCACGCAGCCGCTCACCGTCTCCAACAGCGGCAACGCCCAGCTTCGCTACGCGATCTCGGCGACCGCCACCAACGCCGACACCAAGGCTCTCAAGGACCAGCTGGTTCTGACCGTAAAGACCGTGGACGTCACCACGCCGGGAACACCCTGCGACAACTTCGACGGCACGCAGGTCTACACCGGTGACCTCGACGGCACCACCGGGGCACTGGTCGGCAGCAGCGCTCAGGGCGCCCAGGCCGGGGACCGTGTCCTCAACGCCTCCGCCAACGAAGTCCTCTGCTTCCGCGTCAGCCTGCCCCTGGCCACCGGCAACACCGCTCAGGGCGCAGCCACAACCGCAACCTTCACGTTCGACGCCGAGCAGACGGCGAACAACTAGCACACGCGTCGCAGGTGGTCTGGCGAGGATCTTCCCTCCCTCGTCAGACCACCTCTAGCGTGAGGATCGGAACATGAAGCTCAAGCATCTCCTGCAGATCCAGGCCATTGCTCTCCTCTCGGTCATCCTCAGCCTTCTGCTGCTCAGCATCGGCCCGCGCTTCATCGGCTTCTCGTCCTTCGTCATCTACAGCGGCAGCATGGAGCCCAAGATCCACAAAGGCTCTATCGCCATCGGTAAGCCCGCCTCCCCCGCGGACCTCAAGGTCGGCGACGTCGTCGCCTTCAAGACGCGTACCGGCGTTGCGCCCACCATCCACCGCATCTACGCCATCGAGGAGCAGGCGGGGCAGCTCCTGGTCACCACCAAGGGCGACGCCAACGAGAACGTCGACGCGGACGTGATCGTCGTAGACGAAGGCGGCGCCCGCATCGTCTACTCCATTCCCTACGTCGGTTACCTCGTCGAGCTGCCGCGCACCTACCTGGGCCCGCGCGTCGCCTTCATGCTCCCGGCAATGGGCCTCGGCCTGATGCTCCTCTGGTCGATCTGGAGCCCCGTCGTCCTCAAGAAGCCCACCACATTAGCCGAGACAAGCTAGATGAAACGCCTGCTGGGGCTTCTGGTCGTGCTGGTCGTTTCAACGGCCAGCCTCGGCTCGTCCCTCGCGGGCCCCGGGTTCGCGCGTTTCACGGATGGTTCCGGCAGCAACGCCAGCTCCTTCGCCGCCGCTACTCTGCAGCCACCGGCCTCGGTGAGCGCGAGTTCCGGCACGTCGATCGTCGTCAGCTGGAGCACGGCACCCAGCCTCAACGGCGCCGGCTATCGCATCCTGCGCTCCGCCACATCCGGCGGGCCTTACACGCAGGTCGGGCAGGTCACGCCGGCCACCGCCGCCTCCTACACCGATACGCCGGCTACGCCGGGCCTCTACTACTACGTCGTGCGCAGCTACTTCCAAAGCTGGGAGAGCGCCAACAGCACCCAGACGTCAGCCACGGCCTCAACACCTCAGCCTCTGCGCCTCGCGACCGGCAGCTACACCGGCAACGGCGTCGACAACCGTACGATCAGTGGCATCGGCTTCCAGCCGGACGTCGTCATCGTCAAGTGCAGTTGCTCGCAGGCCACCATCGTCCGCACCAGCACCATGGCCGGTGACGCCGCGAAGATCCTGACCAACGCCTCGGCGTTGACCGCGAACCTCATCCAGTCGCTGACCAGCACCGGTTTCACCGTCGGCAGCGACAACCGCGTCAACCGCAACGGCAACACTTACTACTGGACCGCGCTCAAGACGGGCTCCGCCCTGTCCATTGGCACCTACGTCGGCAACGGCGCCGACAACCGCTCGATCGCCGGCCTTGGCTTCCGCCCGGAGTGGGTCCTGACGATGGGCGACGGCGAGAACTCCTGGTTCCGGCCCGACGGCCTCGCCGGCGACGCGTCCTACGCCATCACCGC
>DATDOP010000216.1:0-3888 GCA_035293185.1 Dehalococcoidia bacterium
TCGCGCGCCCTCAGCTGGCCCAGCTGCGCTTCGATCTGTAGCGCCTCGCGTTCCAGCCGCTGCAACGCATCGTGCGAGCTGTCGACCATCGTCGCCAGGCCGTGGCGCTCCTGCTCCGCCTCGGCGATCTCGCCGTCCAGCAACTCCAGGCGGTCCAGGTGCGTTTGGTATTCATTGCCCACGTCTTTGAGCTGCGCCACGAGTTCACGTTTTCGCGTGCCGCGGTCGACGCTCTCCGTCTGCACCCGCCCTTCGTCTTCAGAAATGCGCGCGAGCGCGGCCTCGGCTTCCTCGGCGCCGCGCTTCGCCCGCTCCAGGCGCTCCTCGCCCTCGGCTACGCGCCGTCGCAGGCCCGCGTGCTCCTGCTCCAGCGCGCCCATCTCCTGCCGCCGCGTCTCGATCAGGCTCTTCGCCGCCGCGATCTCCGGGATGATCGTGCTGCCCCGCTCCTGCGCCTGCGTCACGCTGCTCTGCAGGTCGGACCGCTCGTCGCGCAGCGACTGCAATTCCGCCTTGATTTCTGCCTGCCGCCGCGTCAGCGCGTCCAGCCGCTCGGCGTCATAGGTCATGCGCTGCTCTAGGGAATGCACGCGGTCCGTCAACTCGCGCTGGCGCGTCCTTCGCGCCTCCAGCTCGCGTTCGCGCTCCTCCACCGCCACGCTGAGCGCGGCGAGCCCTTCGTCGCAGGCGCGTACCTCACCCTGCGTGACCACCATCTCCTGTTGCTTCTGGTCCAGTCCCGCCTGCGCCCGCGTCAGCGTCTCCTGCGCGTCCTGCCAGAGGCGGCTGTACAGCTCTCGCAGCGTCTCCTGCAGCTCGCCCGCCAGCCGTGAATGCTCCGCGGCGCGCGATGCCTGGCGCTCCAGCTGCCGCAGCCGCGGCCCGATCTCCTCCAGCAGCAGGTTCACGCGCTCCAGGTTCTCCCGTGTCGCCGCCAGCCGGTCGCGCGCCTCGTCCAGGCGAGTGCGCAGCAGCCGCACGTCCGCCGCTTCTTCGAGCAGGCGGCGGCGCTCCTCCGGCCGCATCACCAGCACCTCTTCGACCAGTCCCTGGCCCATGAATGCGTAGCTGTTCTGCCCCACCTGGGCGCGCAGGAACAGGTCGAGCACGTCGCGCAGACGCACCTTCGATTTGTTGATCAAGTACTCGGACTCGCCGCCGCGGTACGCCCGCCGCGTGACCACGACTTCCCCGTAGTCGACCGGCAGCCAGCCCTCCGAGTTGTCCAGCGTGATCGACACCTCTGCCATGCCGACCGCGGCCTTCTGGCTGGAACCCGAGAAGATCACGTCCTCCAGGCGCCGGGCGCGCACGTTGCGCGACGATTGCTCGCCCAGCACCCAGCGCAGCGATTCCGCGACGTTGCTCTTGCCCGACCCGTTGGGTCCCACCACCGACGTGATCCCCGGCCCGAACTCGAACAGAGTCTTCTGGTGGAAGCTCTTGAAGCCCTGCAGTTCCAGGCGCTTGAGGTACACGGTTAGCTCACGCCTTCCACGGGCGCGTCGTTCAGCTCCCTCAGGGCGTTGCGCGCGGCTTCACGTTCCGCCTCCTGCTTGCTGTGGCCCGTGCCCGAGGCCAGCGGCGTGCCCTGCACCTGCACTTCAACCGTGAACAGCTTGCGGTGCTCCGGGCCCTCCTCCGCCACCGTCTTGTAGCTCGGCGCGCGCTGCCAGCGGGCCTGCACCACCTCCTGCAAGCGCGACTTCGGGTCGATCGGTGTCGGACGGCCCTGCAGGTTTATCTCGTCGCCGATCGCCTCGAAGATGAAGCGCCGCGACGCCGTCAGCCCCCGGTCGATCGCAATCGCCCCGACCACCGCCTCGAACAGGCTGGCCAGGTTCTGCGCGCGTTCGCGTCCGCCGGCAGCTTCCTCGCCCCGGCCCAGCAGCAGAAAATCGCCGAGTCCCTTGACGCGCGCGAAGTTCGCCAGGCTGTCGCGCCGCACCAGGTAGCCGCGCCACTCCGTCAGGTCGCCCTCGTCGCACTCCGGACAGTCGCGGAACAGGCGCTCGGCGACGACGTAGCTGAGCACGGCGTCACCGAAAAACTCCAGGCGCTCGTTGGATTCGAGGCCCGGCGCCGGGTATTCGTTCAGATATGAGCGATGCACGAAGGCCTGGTGCAGCATCTCCGGCTTCTTGAATGAGACGCCGATGCGTTGTTCCACCTCCTGCACGAAGGGCATCATCGCGTTGGGCTCCTGACCAGGGACGATTCGAATTGGCGGCAGGCCACGCAGGCCTTCCGGAGGCGCGTCAGCGTGGGCGGGCGGGTCACCCAGTTTCCTCCTGACAGCGGGGCCTTGGGATAAGCCCCATCTTCAGATACGCTACGGCACCTCTCCGTCAAGGATGGTAGCCTGATCAGCACGATACCGCGCCCGCCAAGCCCCGGATCACTGGCGATCATAGGCTCGGACCCATAGACTGTCAAGGTATTCATAGTCATCCGAGTAAGCCATATAGCAGTTCCATGAGCGACATCCACGGCTCCCAACTCCTCGCCCGCCTCCAGGCCCAGCTCACGCCCGCGGCCCGCGACGCCCTCAACGCCATCGAAGCCGCCTGCAGCGATGCCGCGCTGCGCCTCTACCTCGTCGGTGGCCCCGTGCGCGACCTCCTGCTCGGGCGCGACTCCGTAGACCTCGACCTCGCCATCGAAGGCGACGTCGCGCCGATCGCCCAGAGCGCCGGTGTCGGGCTCGGCGCCCGCGTCGTCCTGCATCCGCGCTTCGGTACAGCCAACCTCTCCGGCCACGGCTTCAACCTGGACCTGGCCCGCACCCGTCGCGAGACCTACGCGCACCCCGGCGCCCTGCCGACCGTCACCCCCGCCACGCTCACTGAGGACCTGGCCCGCCGCGACTTCGCGATCAACGCCATGGCGCTGCAGCTGTCGCCCGACGCCGGCGGGCTGGTCGACCCGTATCGCGGCGAGGCCGACCTGCGCAGCGGCCTGATCCGCGTCCTGCACGAACGCAGCTTCCAGGACGACCCCACCCGCGCGCTGCGCGCCGCCCGCTACGCCGCGCGCTTCGGCTTCAAGCTGCAGCGCGACAGCGAAGCGCTGCTCAAGCGCGACCTCGAATACCTCAAGCGCATCAGCGGTCCCCGTCTGCGCCGCGAGCTGGCGCTGCTCTTCGAGGAGGAAGGGGCCGTCGCTGGCGTTCTGCTCGCTCAACGCTACGGCGTGCTGCGGGCGATTCACCCGGCGCTCGGCGTCCGCGACGACACGGCCCCGCGCTGGCGTGAAGCACAGCAGGGCCACAGGCAGGCGCCACTGGACGAGCTCGGCTTCTGTCTCGTCGCCAACCCCAAAGACGAAGGCGCCGTCGCCTCCGTGACTCAGTGGCTGCATCTCACGGGCCGCGTCGAGCGCGCCCTGCGGGACCTCGTGCGCCTGCGCGGCGAGTCGGCTAAGCTGGCGCAGGCCCCGCGCTCGCCCGTCAGCGCCGTCGAACTGCTGGAGCCGTACGCGCCGTCCGCCATCTGGGCGCTGTCGATCCTCGACACCGTCGACGCGGGCGCGGCCTGCGCTGCCTACCTGTCGCGCTGGCGTCACCAGCGGCCGTACCTGACGGGTAACGAGTTGCTTACTTTGGGTGTCGCCCCGGGGGTTGCCGTGGGAGAGATGCTGAGACAGCTGCGCCGCGCGCGCCTGCAGGTGGACGAGATGACGCGCGACGAGGAGATCGAGCTGGTGCGCGCGTCGTTGCCGGGGAGGGGTCGATAGATGTCAACCAAGAACAGGGACAAAAAGGAGTCCGGTGGCAACTTCGATTTCTTCAGCTATGAGGCTGGTTTTGCCTTTGCTGTTGGAGCACTACTCGCGACTGTCCTGTCGCTTTACGTCTGGCCCGTTATTTTGATCGTTTCTACGTTGGGT
>DATDOP010000217.1:0-8004 GCA_035293185.1 Dehalococcoidia bacterium
GCCGGCTACGGGCCGCACGGCGCCGCGATCAGCGGCCTGCACCACCTCACCGGCTGGCCCGGCCGTCCGCCCGTCGGCCCCAACGGCCCTTACACGGACGTCATCGCGCCCCACTACGCCATCTCCGCGCTCGCCGCCGCCATCCTCGAGCGGCGCCGCAGCGGCCTCGGCCAGCACCTGGACGTCTCGCAGGTAGAGTCCGCCATTCACTTCATCGAGCCGCTGGTGCTGGACCAGACCGTCAACGGCCGCACCGCCTCCACGGCCGGCCTCGACTCCCTCAACGCCTGCCCCCATGGCGTCTACGCGACCGCCGGCACCGAGCGCTACGTCGCGATCGCGGCCGAAACGCAGCAGCAATGGCGAGCGCTTCTCTCGGTCGCGCCGTTGCAGGCCTTCGCAGACGCTAGCTTCGACGGCCTGCCGGCGCGTCTCGCCGTCCGCGGCCAGATCGACGCCGCTCTGCGCGTCTGGACCCGTGATTTCGAGCACGCAACCCTGGAGCGGCTGCTGGTCGAAGCCGGCGTGCCCGCTTCGACCGTCCAGCGCATGACCGACCTCCAGACCGACCCCCAGCTCGCGGCGCGTGGCTACTTCGTCACGCTCACCCACGGCGAGGTCGGCCCCATGCCTTACGACGGCCTTGTCACGCGCTTCTCCGCCAAACAGACGATGCTGCACAAGGCCGCGCCCTGTCTCGGCGAAGATACCGAGTACGTCATGCGCGCGACCCTCGGCCTCTCTCCGGACGAGATCGCCGACTACGCGGCCCAGGGCGTGTTCGTGTGAGCGACGACCCTTACCAGCGCCTGGTCGATGACCTCTACGACGAGCGGCTGGTCGTCGAGAGCGCGCTCGCCGGTCTGCCGGACGAAGCCTGGGACGTCGCCAGCGCCGCCGCGGGCTGGACGCTGCGCGACTGCGTCGCCCACCTCGCCGAGACGGACGACAACGCCACCCGCGGCATCGACCCGGATCGCGCGCCCGCGGCCGTGTCTGGCGACCGCGAAGGCGTCCTGACGCCTGCACAACGCCACGCCCGCTCCCTCCGGCCCGCCGCAGTCCTTGCCTGGTATCGAGACGCCAACGACCGCCTGATCGCCGCGCTGCGCGGGCACACAGGCGACGACCGCCTCCCCTGGCTCGGCCGGCCGATGAGCGCCCGCAGCTTCGTCAGCGCCCGGCTCATGGAGCACTGGTCGCACGGGCTCGACATCCTCGAGGCCGCGGGCGTGACGCCGGTCGATACGGACCGTCTGCGCCACATCGCCCACCTCGGCTACATCACGCGCGACTTCGCCTACCGCAACCGCGGCCTGACGCCGCCAAGTGCCCTTCTCTATGTCGAATTGAAGTCGCCGAGCGACACGATCTGGGACTGGGGACCAGATGACGCGCCGGACCGCATCTACGGATCCGCCGGCGACTTCTGTCGCGTCGTCACCCAGCGCATCCACCCATCCGACACGTCCCTGCACGCCGAAGGTCCGCACGCCGCCGAGTTCCTCGCGATCGCGCAGGCGTTCGCCGGGCCGCCCGGTTCAGGCCGGCCGCCGCAGTCTTAGCTGGTCTTGATGCCGTACGGCTCCGCCCAGACCAGTCCCTCCAACGTGCCGGCCTTGGGGCGGTACTCCGCGCCCAGCCAGCCCTTGTAGCCCATCGCGTCGATCTGCTCGAAGACGTAGGGCATGTTGACCTCGCCGTGCTGCGGCTCGTGGCGGCCCGGCACGCTGGAGAACTGGATGTGGCCGATGACGTCCAGGTTGCGGCGTATGCCCTCGACAAGGTCGCCTTCCATGATCTGCATGTGGTACAGGTCGTACTGCAGGAACAGGTTGTCGCTGCCCACCTTCTCGATGATCCGTCGCGCCCCCGCCGATGTGCTGTGCAGGTAGCCGGGCACGTCCCGCGCGTTCAGCGGCTCCAGCAGCAGCTTCACGCCCCTATCTGCCGCGACCTTAGTCGCGGCGCGCAGGTTTTCGACGAAGACCGCCTCGCATTCAGCCGCGGACATGCCCTCCGGGACGACGCCCGCCATCAGGTGCACCATCCCGGCACCGAGGCCGTTGGCGTAATCCAGCGTCAGCTCCAACCCCTCGCGAAAGTCTGCCTCCCGGCCCGGCAGCACTCCCAGCCCTCGCTCGCCGGCCGCGGCGTTGCCCAAGGGCGAGTTGAGCAGGATCATCTCGACTCCCGCGTCCTTGGCCCAGCGCTTGACGTCTGCCAGCGGGAACTCGTACGGCCGCAGGTACTCCACGGCGGCGAATCCGGCCCGCCGCGCCGCGGCGAAGCGTTCCGCCGGCTCCAGCTCCGGGAACATCATCGATAGATTGGCGGCGAATCTCAGCATGGCGGCCCTCCCCGGCTGCGGAGAAACAACTGGGATCATGAGGTGCACTCCCGACCTCCTCAATCAGCCCGCGAAATGTCCCCTCTGTTCCCCGTGTTCCTTCTGTTCCTGCCCGATTCTAGACCGCGCGGCGCTTGCTCAGAAGCGCTTGCGCACAAAGACCACTCGATACTGATACCGGGTCGAGAACCGCCGCAGCACGCACAACGGCAGGCCGGGCCGTCTCGGCTCTTCGGGCGCGACGACTCTGACGACCTTCCAGCCGAGACGTGTCTTGACCTTGTAATCCGCGGCGAATTCTCGGATTGAAGGGTAGTTCCTGAGCAGCGTTGGATCTTCGGAGTCTAGCTCCGGCGTCTGGTTTGGCAACTGACTTGAGACCACCTGGCTCGCCCGCGTACTCCGCTTCGGCGCTAAGCCTGCAGGTCACGGCGCGTTTATTTCTTCACGAGTGTCTCAGGTAGGGGCAGCCGCGCCAGCCATGGTACCCCCCAACCTGAGGCGTCCCGGCAACGTTGCGTAGTGGGTAGTGGACGCTAGGTCGTTAGTCCTACGTCTCTTGGAGGATGGCGTGCGCCGCGGCGATCACGCGCGCCGATTTCCCGGATACGCCAAACTTCCCGTAGATGCGCATCAGGTGCCGTTCGACCGTCCTGACGCTGATCACCAGCTCGTCCGCGATCTCCAGGTTGCTCTTACCCACCGCCATCAGATCGAGGACTTCGCGCTCGCGCAGGGTCAGATGGCGCCCAGGCAGCGCGTCCGGCGAGCTCTCAGGTACGACGGCCACCGGCACTCTCAGCGAATCCTCATCGTCCACGAAGGCACTGATCGTATCGATCATCAACCCAATGTCGCCCTCGTAGGGCAACGCATCGTTGCCGGGAAGCAGAATGACCCGCGAATCGAGAATGGCGCTCAGCGCCGGTATGCGCTGCGTGAGGTATTTGTGGCGCCGCGCGAGTACCAGGACGGGAGGCAGTCCTGAGCCCAGCCTGGCAACGTCGCCGACGCTCGGCCAACGAAACTGGTTCAAGAACTGCACGTAGGTCTCCCGCGTCGTCGAGCGCCGCCAATGCGCCGATAGCTCACGCGCTCGATCGCTCCTTTCCCACCCCATCGCCACGTGAGCAAGCGTCTCCGTGAACGTCTCCCAGTCATGGCGCACGAGGCTTTCGAGGCTTTCTCCCTCCGGGGAAGTCAGAATCGGGTAATCGGCGGGCAACGCGACGATGTGACTGATCTGCCCCGGATGCCTGGCGACGTACTCCAGCGCAACCCGGGACGAGCCCAGCCAGCCAACCAGCGCAAAGCTCTCGATTCCCACGGCGCGGACCACGGCTTCGAGGTCGAGACTCCAGGTCAGCAGCGAGAGGTCCTTCACATCGTGCTGCGAGAAGCCGTAACCCCGGGCGTCGTAGCGGACGTAGGTAAACCGCTTCGACACCGCCTCCGCCCAGGCGTCCAGGTCCGGCAGGTCGCGCTCGCCCAGAAGCATGCTGCTGAATCCGATGTCCGGCATGGCGACCAGGTACCGCCCGCTACCGGAGACGGCGTAGCCGATCTGCACGCCGTCAGAGGTGGTCGTGTATCGGACTTCCTTCGCCATCTAAAGTGGCGCGATCTTGTCGCGCGCGAGCCAGCCTGTCAATTCGCCGCGAGGGAGCACGGGGGAACAAGGGTGCCAACGGCGAACACTCTGACCTCGCCGCGCGAAGTGTTTCCTATGTTCCTCTTGTTCCCTGTGTTCCCTTCCCATCCTTGCTAGAATCACGCGAATCTAGAGGAGGACGACATGCCACGAGTCGCGCTGGACCTGAACAAAGAAGAAGACCGCCGCAAGGTGAAAGGCGTCTGGCGCCGGGCGCTGGGCCTGGTCCCCGGTGAGCCCAATCAGGGCCTAGTTGCTGAGCTGGAGGCCAGCCCCGCCCGCCTCGCCGGCTACGACGACTCCGGCTGGGAGGTCTGCGACAACGTCCGCGACCTGATCTCGAAGGGCTTCACCTTCGGCTGGTGGCGCATGACCGTCGAGCTGCCCGAGAGCCTCGACGGCCAGGCGCTCGCCGGCTCAACCGTCGTCTTCGAGACCAACGTCGACAACTACGGCGAGGTCTGGGTTGACGGTCAGATCGACTTCGTCACCGGCACCGTCGTCGGTTTCAACGCCCAGCAGCGCGTGGTGGTCAGCGCCAGCGCAGTGCCCGGCGCCAAACACGTCATCGCCGTGCTCGGCGCCAACGGGCCCATGGCGCAACCGCGCGGCGTGATCTTCCTGCGCTACGCCACGCTCGCCTTCGAGACCCGCGGCTAGCACCTGCTCAACCCCGCCGACTCGTTAATCGTCTATCCTGTGCCGAAACGCCCCGCCTGAGCCAGGACGCTATCTTGTCCAGCGCCTACGACCTGCCGCCTCGCACCAAACGCATCGTCGTGATCGGGACGCTGCTGGGATTGCTGCTGGCCGCGTCCAACCAGACGGTGATCAGCACCGCGCTGCCGCGCATGGTCGCCGATCTCGGCGGGCTCAACCTCATCCCCTGGGTGTTCACCGGCTACATGCTCACCAGCACCACCGTGGTGCCGGTCTCCGGCAAGCTCTCCGACCTCTACGGCCGCAAGCCGTTCTTCATGGGCGGCATCATCCTGTTCATGCTCGTGTCGATCGCCGGCGGTTTCTGCCAGAACATGGAGCAGTTGATCGTCGTGCGGGCCATCCAGGGCCTCGGCGGCGGCATGCTGCTCTCCAGCGTCTTCGCCATCGTCGGCGACCTGTTTGCCCCGGAGGAGCGCGGCCGCTATCAGGGCATCTTTATCAGCATGTTCGGCGTCGCCAGCATCCTCGGTCCCACCATGGGCGGCGCGATCACAGACCTGCTCACCTGGCGCGGCATCTTCTACATGAACCTGCCCTTCGGCGTCGCCGCGCTCCTCATGGTCGGGACGACCTTCCCGCAACTCGAGCGCGACACCGGCAAGGTGTCGATCGACTACCCGGGCGTGGCCCTGCTGACCTCGATGCTGATCTGCCTGCTGCTCGCCCTCGCCTGGGCCGGCGACGTGTACGCCTGGCAGTCGGCTGAGATCGTCGGCCTGCTCAGCGCTTCCGGGTTGCTCTTCGTAGCCTTCCTCTTCGTGGAGTCGCGCGCCGCCGAGCCGATTGTGCCGTTGCACCTCTTCCGCAACCGCGTTTTCGCCGTCGGCAGCCTCTTGACCTTCCTCTCCGGCATCACGTTGACCTCCGTCATCACCTTCATCCCGATGTACCTGCAGGGCGTCCTCGGCGCGTCCGCCACCAGCTCGGGCCTCGTACTCTCGCCGATGATGATCGCCGTCGCGGTCGGCAGCAACGCCGGTGGCTTCCTGGTCGCCCGCACCGGGCGCTACCGCAGCTTCGTGCTGGCCGGCGCCGCGGCGCTGGTGGCCGGCATGTTCATGCTCACCCGCTTCGAAGTCGACACCGGCTGGGCGGAGGCGATCGCCGGGATGGCGCTGGTCGGCGTCGGCATCGGGCTGGCGGTGCCGGTGATCAATCTCGCGGTGCAGAACGCCTTCCCGCGGCGCTACCTCGGCATCGCGACCTCGTCCAGCCAGTTCTTCCGCTCCATCGGGTCCACGCTCGGTGTCGCCATTTTCGGCACGCTCGTCGTCACCAGCATCCAGGACAACATCGACCGCACGCTGCCTGTCGCGGTTACCGATGCTGCCACGCCGCAGCTCATCGAGCAGCTGCACGAGCCCGACGTCATCCTCAGTCCCCACGGCCGCGCCAGCCTCGAGCGGGGCTTCCTGGAGCTCGACGGCGACGGCCAGTCGCTGTTCGACTCGACCATTCAGGCCATCGAATCGTCCCTCACCGACGCCGTGACGGACGTCTTCCTGATCGGCTTCCTCGTCGCCGTCCTCGCCTTCGTTCTGTCCGCGCTCGTCCCGGAGAGGCCGCGTCACGCCGAGTTGGAGGAGATGACGAATTCGCCACCCCGGACGGCGCCGATCGACGTCGCGCCGCGTCCGGCAGATTAGCCGCGCTTCGGCTATGCTCGCACGTGCCCCGCAACCAGCGCCCGCATCCGAGAGGAGCGCCCCATGACCACTCAGCGCAAGCTGCGCAGCAACCTGGAACCCGGCACGTCGCTCTGGGCGGGACGCCGCGCGCTCTGGCGAGCCCTCGGCATCTCAGAGGAGGACCTGCAGAAGCCGAAGATCGCCGTCGTTAACTCCTCTTCGGAGCTGGCCATCTGCTTCAGCCACCTCGATGGCATTGCAGCCGTCGCCAAGGAGGCGATCCGCGCCGCCGGCGGCCTGCCCTTCGAGGTGCGCACCGCCGCGCCCAGCGACTTCGTCACCAGCGTCGGCCAGCGCGGCCTCTACATCCTGCCCAGCCGCGACCTCGTCGCCGCCGATATCGAGGTTCAGGTCGAGGGGGCGCTGCTCGATGGCATGATCTGCCTCGCCTCCTGCGACAAGACGGCTCCCGGCCAGCTCATGGCCGCCGGACGCCTCAACATCCCCACGATCGTCGTGGCCTGCGGTTACCAGCAAAGCGGCATGTACAAGGGCGAACACATCGACATCGAGGAGGTGTTCCTCAAGGCAGCGTACGTCTCCTCCGGACGGATCACGGTTGAGGAACTGACGCAGATGACCGAAGTGGCGATCTGCAGCCCCGGCGTCTGCGCCGGCATGGGCACCGCCAACTCCATGCACGTCGTCACGGAGGCACTGGGCATGGCCCTCCCCGGCAGCACCCCGATCCTCGCCAACAGCCCGCGCATGTTCGATTACGTGCGCCAGGCCGGCAAACGCATCGTCGAGATGGTCTGGGAGGACCTCAAGCCCCGCGACATCATCACCGAAGGCGCCATCCGCAACGCGGCAGCGGTGACGCTCGCCCTCAGCGGTTCGATCAACTGCATCAAGCACCTCGCCGCCATCGCCGACGAGGCCGGCCTCGACACCGACGTCTACGACGTCTTCTCCGAGCTCTCCGACAAGATCCCCCTGCTCATGGCCATCCGCCCCTCCGGCGAGCACTTGATCGAAGACCTCGAAGCGGCCGGCGGCGCCCGATCCGTGATGAAGCGCCTTGAGCGCTTCCTCGACCTCGACGTCCCTACGATCAGCGGGCAGACGGTCGGCGAGCTGATTCGCGACGTCCAGGTCCCGGACGAGAGCCCCCTGCGCTCCGTGGACGACCCGCTCTCCGACCGCCCGACGATCATCATCGTCCGCGGCTCGCTCCTGCCCGGCGGCGGCATCGTCCGCCTCGGCGGCACCGGCGAGCGCGTGACCCGCTTCCGCGGCCCGGCCGCGATCTACGGCTCCCGTGAAGAAGCAGTCGCGGCGATCAACAGCGGCGAGGTCAAGCCCGGCACTGTCATGGTCCTGCGCGGCATCGGCGTGCGTGGCGGGCCCGGCATGGCGTTCACCTCTGCCGTCGTCTTCGCGCTCGACGGCTCCGGCCTGATCGACCGCGTGGCGCTGATCACCGAAGGCCAGGTCTCCGGCCTCGTCAACCGCGGCCTCGTCGTCGGCGAAGCCTCCCCCGAGGCGTCTGAGGGCGGCCCGCTCGCCTACGTCGACAACGGCGACATCATCTCGATCGACGTCGAGACCAAGACCGTCGACCTCGAAGTCTCAGACGCAGAGCTGCAGCG
>DATDOP010000218.1:0-3888 GCA_035293185.1 Dehalococcoidia bacterium
GGGCTTGGCGCTGATCAGGTTGAAGCCGCCCAGAAGCGCCTCGTCATCCGCCGTCAGACCGATCGTGCGTAGCGGTTTTTCATTCTCCAGCGCCTCTTTCAGCCGGTTGAGCAGGTCCCGCTCGCGTTCCTGGGCGCCGCGGGCGCCGGCGGCCGTCGAGCGCATCTCCGCTGCGAGACGCTCGAGTCGGCGCTCGACGATGCCGAGGTCGGCGAAGCAGAGCTCGAGGTCGAGGGCCGCGATGTCGCGCGCCGGGTCGACGCTCTCCAGCGGGTGCGGCACCACGGCGTCGCTGAAGGCGTGGACGACGTGCACCAGCAGGTCGGCCGTGGAAAGTACGCCCAGCAGCTGTGGCGGCGGACCCTTCTTGCCCACGCTGAACGAGGGGAAGTCGAGCAGGCGCAGCTCAAGGTAGGTGGTCTTCTTCGCCGCAACCAGCGTCGCGAGCTTGTCCAGGCGCTCGTCCGGCACCTTGACGACGGCCACGGCGGGCTCGTTGGGGTTGCTGTGCGCGGGCAAGTGCCCGGACGCCAGCGCCTTGAGCAGCGACGTCTTGCCGGAAGATGCGAGGCCGATCAGTGCTACATCCATAGGAGATCGATTCTAGCCGAAGGGCCGCTCCCGGCCTCAGGGGCCAGATCGCACAACAGCCCGCATCGTACATTTCATGGCCTCCACAGCGACATTTCGACGCTGATGAGGCCACTATTTCGCGATTTCAGGCCTTGTAGAACTCGCAGACGTTGCGCAGCGGGCAGGCCTCACAGCGCGGTTTGACGCGGCACGTCTCCTTGCAGTGGATAACGATCGCCGCGTGCGAGCGGCGGCGGAAGTCAAGCTCGTCCGGCAGACGCTGGTCTAGCCAGTCACGCCAGGCGTCGTAGCCGTCGCGGTCGGGGCCGAGGCCGAGGCGCCGGCAGAGACGCGCCGTGTAGGCGTCGTGGACGATGACGGGGCGCCGAGCGGCGTAGAGCAGGATCACGTCCGCCGTCTCGGGCCCAATGCCATGGGTTGCGAGCAGCACCTCGCGCAGCGCCGGCGTATCCAGGGCGAACAACCCATCGAAGCCGCCGTACGAGAGGACGAGGTCGGCGAAGACCTTGAGCCGGCGCGCCTTGACGGTGGGCGTGCCCGAAGGACGCACCAGCGCCGCGATCTCATCCTGAGCCAGCGCTGCAAGCGCGTCCATCGAGTCGACGGCCGCGCCACGGAGGTTGGTCAGCGCCTTCTCGACGTTGGTCCAGGACGTGTGCTGCACTAGGATGGCGCCGAGGCAGATTTCATAGGCGGTGCTGTGCTCCTGCCAGTGCCAGCGGTCGACGTCGTAGTGGGCCAACAGGCGCTCGTGAGCCTCGATCAGCAGGTCGCTGGGCGGCGTCACGTCAGGGCTCGCGGCGCCGGGCCCAGGACGGCAGCTGAGCCTCCGGCACCGAGTCGTACTCCGGCAAGTAGGGCTTGATATCGAGCACCGGCGTGCCGTCCAGTGCGTCCAGGCCCTGCACGCGCAGCACGTTCTTGCGCCGGTGCAGCACTCGGACCACCGACGTGCCGATCGGATTCGGCCGCAGCTGGCTGCGCGTCGCGAGGATGCCGCGCTGCGGCGGTTCCTCCTCGTTGCCCACCGTGATCTGCAGGCGCTGCGCCTCTGCCGGCACACGGTCGATGTGAAACACCACGATCACGTGCGAGAAGCCCTCGATCGCGTCAAGCGCGGCCTCCAGCTCTTCGCCGAAGATCAGGTCGGAGCGCACGTTCTCCCACCCGTCCGGCCGCGACTTGCGCACCGGGTTCCGCACGATGCCGATCGGCCGGTACGACACCGGTTCGCGCGGGATCAGGGGCTTGCCGCCGGGCAATGCGTCGCGAATCCGGGAGATCAGGCTCATGTGCTCCATGATAGCCTTCAGGAGACGGCCACCCACATGCGCCGAGGTCACGTCCTTCGAAGCACAAAATCTGCCTATTTATGGTAGAATTGACACGTGCCGCAGGCATTGCATCCCGCCAACTCCACAGCTCCCGAAACGGGGGCGCCCGAGTCCTGACACAGGAAGAGGTTAGATACGCTTCCACCCCTTAGCAGGGGCAGGAAGCGTTCACCATGGCAGCTACAAAACAAGCCGTCGAACAGCAGTATTCAGCGCGTGACATCCAGGTCCTCGAAGGCCTCGAAGCCGTGCGCCGGCGCCCCGGTATGTACATCGGTGGCACGGATCAGCGTGGCCTGCACCACCTGCTGATCGAAATCGCCGACAACAGCATCGACGAAGCGATGGCGGGTCACTGCGACCGAGTCTGGATCCACATCGGCAAGGACGGCTGGATCACGGTGCGCGACAACGGCTGGGGCATCCCGATCGACAAGCACCCGCGCACCGGCAAGTCCGCGTTGGAGACCGTCATGACGGTGCTGCACGCCGGCGGCAAGTTCGGCGGCCAGGTCTACAAAGTCTCGGGGGGCCTGCACGGCGTCGGCGCGTCCGTGGTGAACGCCCTCTCGGAGCGCATGTGGGTGGAGGTGCGGCGCAACGGCAAGCTCTACCGCCAGGAGTTCGAACGCGGCGTCCCGATGGCCGAGGTGCGCGTGGTCAAGGAGACCTGGTACAAGGGCCCGGACGTCGGCACCCTGGCTGAAACCGGCACAACCAGCAGCTTCCTCCCGGACAAGCAGATCTTCGGCGAAGTGGAGTTCGACGGCTCGGCGCTGGTGCAGCGCTTCCGGGAGTACGCCTACCTGACGAAGGGCATCTGGCTCTCGTTCATCGACGACACGTCTACCGAGAACCTGACGTTCTATTTCGAGGGCGGCATCCAGAGCTTCGTGCGGCACCTTAACAAGGGCCGCGAGGTCCTGTTCCCCCGCCCGATCTACATCGAGAAAGAAGTGGACGGCACCAGCGTCGAGTGCGCGGTGCAGTACAACAACACCTTCAACGAGGCGACGTTCAGCTTCGCCAACTGCATCAACACGATCGATGGCGGCAGCCACATGACCGGCTTCCGCTCAGCGTTGACCCGCGTCCTCAATGAATACGCCCGTAAGCAGAAGTACCTCAAGGACGACGACGCCAACCTCACCGGTGAGGATGTGCGCGAGGGCCTGGTCGCGGTGATCAGCGTCAAGCTGCCGGAGCCACAGTTCGAAGGTCAGACCAAGACCCGTCTCGGCAACCCGGAGGTTAAGGGGCTCGCGGAGTCGGCGATCGCCGAAGGGCTGTCGCAGTTCCTCGAGGAGCACCCCGGCGACGCGCGCAGGATCATCGAGAAGTGCATCACCTCGGCGCACGCCCGCGAGGCGGCCCGTAAGGCACGCGACCTGGTTATCCGCAAGGGCCTGCTGGACGGCACGCTGCTGCCCGGGAAGCTGGCCGACTGCTCCGACCGCGAGCCTGAGAACTGCGAGCTGTTCGTCGTCGAGGGGCCGTCAGCCGGCGGCTCGGCCAAGGCGGGGCGCGATCGCCGCACGCAGGCGATCCTGCCGTTGCAGGGCAAGATCCTCAACGTCGAGCGCGCGCGGCTGGACCGCGTCTTCGGCCACGCCGAAATCGCGGCGATCATCAAGGCGCTCGGCACCGGCATCGACGAGGACTACGACCTCGCGAAGCTGCGCTACCACCGCGTGATCATCATGACGGACGCAGACGTCGACGGCTCGCACATTCGCACGCTGCTGCTGACCCTGTTTTACCGCCACATGCAACCGCTGATCACGGCAGGCCACCTCTACATCGCGCAGCCGCCGCTATACAAGATGATGGTCGGCCGCAAAGAGCACTACGTCTTCTCCGACCACGATCGCGACGACCTGATCGCCAAGGAAAAGGCGAAGATCGCCACGCGATTCAAGGGCCTGGGCGAGATGAACGCCGAGCAGCTCTGGGAGACCAC
>DATDOP010000219.1:0-2321 GCA_035293185.1 Dehalococcoidia bacterium
CCCGGGGCGCTCGGGGTCTGACCCGGGGGTGAGCTCCACGGCTGGCACCACATGCAGACTTAAGCCGTATTCGGCTTGGTAATACTCGACCAGGTGGTCGACCAGGTCCTTTGGCACGTCCCCAATGGGCACCAGGCAAAGACGCCTGCCCGTACCTGCGCAGGCCCTCGGGTTGGTGTACGCGGCGCGCAGCTCAGGCGATGGACGCCGGCATGCGTTAGAGTCGGCGCACACCGGCCCGCGAGAATGTGAGTCCTGTCGTGGCGGCAAGTCGTCCCGGCGTTCCGAGAGCTGCGCCGCATCCTCTTGCGGCTCTTGTCGGGTCGGCGCTCCACGGTGCTCCGAGACGGCGGACAACTCGCTATCCCCGCTGCCACCCATGAACACCAGGAACGCGCCGATTGCCGCCGCCATGATCGCGACAGCGCCCAGAAACGCAGCGATCGCGGCCCGCACCTCGTTGTCTCGCATACGTTGATAATCGGCCGCCCTTTCGCTTCCTCGCAGCCGCTGCTATTCTGAACGTACGATGCATCCCACTCCTCCGGAGAAAAGGCGAAGCCCCGGCTCATCACCGGGGCTGGCGATTAGCAACTAGCTAAGTCCCGCCCACCGTCAGCGACCGTGGGCTCGTCCGTCGTTCACGTCCGGAGGCTTCTTTGAACCGTCGCTTTGGTTGTTCGTTCCGTTCCCGTTGTTCCCCATGTTCCCGGCGGGGTGGGGTAGTGCCGCATGTTTAAGCCTGTACCCACCCGAGTCGACTACGTCCAGCTGGAGCACGACGTGCAGGCGTTCTGGGACGCCAATGACGTCCCGCTGAAGTACCGCCAACGCAACCAGGCGTCCGACAAACGCTGGTCCTTTATCGACGGGCCGATCACGGCCAACAATCCGATGGGTGTGCACCACGCCTGGGGGCGCTCCTACAAGGACCTGTACAACCGCTATCGCACCATGCGCGGCTACAAGCTGCGCTACCAGAACGGCTACGACTGCCAGGGGCTGTGGATCGAGGTGGAAGAGGAGAAGGAGCTGGGCTTCCGCTCCAAGCGCGACATCGAGCGCTACGGCGTTGCGAACTTCGTGGAGGCGTGCAAGGCGCGCGTCCAGCGCTTTGCGGCGCAGATCACGCAGCAGTCGATCCGTCTCGGCTACTGGATGGACTGGGACAACAGCTATTTCACCAACTCAGACGAGAACAACTACACGATCTGGGGCTTCCTCAAGAAGTGCTGGCAGAAGGGCTGGCTTTACAAGGGCCACGACACCATGCCCTGGTGCCCCGCGTGTGGCACCGCCATGTCTCAGCAGGAGATCGTCACGGAGGGCTACCGGGACGTCACGCACAAGTCCGTCTACCTGAAGTTCCCGATTACGGGACGGGCAAACGGGCAAACGGGCAAAGAGGCAAAGAGCGCCGCGGGTTTCAACCCGCGGGGTTCGTCCCCGGAATATCTGCTCGTCTGGACGACGACGCCCTGGACGCTGCCGGCCAACGTCTCGGCCGCGGTGCACCCGGAGCTTACCTATGTCCGCGTGAAGCAGGGCGACGAGGTCTACTACCTCTCGAAGGGCGCGGTCGACGCGGCGATCCGTGGCGAGCACGAGGTGCTGGGCGAGGTCTCCGGCCGCGAGCTGGTGGGCCTGACCTACCGCGCGCCGTTCGACGAGCTGCCGGCGCAGTCAGGCGTCGAGCACCGCGTCATCGAGTGGGAGGAGGTCAAGGACAACGAGGGCACGGGCATCGTCCACATCGCCCCGGGCGCCGGCGCCGAGGACTTCGCGCTCTCCAAGGAATACGGCCTCGCGGTGATCGCGCCGCTGGAGGAGGACGGCACCTACATCGCCGGTGGCGGCTTCGGGCCGCTCGAGGGCAAGTTCGCCGGCGACGTGCCGGAGGAGGTCTTCGCCAGCCTGCGCCAGAAAGGCCTGCTCTACCGCGTGCAGGACTACACGCACTCCTACCCTCACTGCTGGCGCTGCGGCAGCGAACTCGTCTTCCGGCTGGTCGACGAGTGGTTCATCTCCATGGACGAATTGCGACATCACATCGCCGACTCGACCCGCAAGGCACGCTGGATCCCCGAGTTCGGCCTCGCACGCGAGCTCGACTGGCTGCGCAACATGCACGACTGGATGATCTCGAAGAAGCGCTACTACGGCCTCGCGCTGCCGATCTTCGAGTGCAAGGCCTGCGACAGCTTCGAGGTCATCGGCTCCGACGTGGAGCTGAAGCAGCGCGCGATCGAGGGCTGGGACCAGTTCGAGGGCCACAGCCCGCACCGGCCGTACGTCGATCACGTCAAGATCGCCTGCAGCAG
>DATDOP010000220.1:0-3314 GCA_035293185.1 Dehalococcoidia bacterium
TACCTGGACTACCTGCCCTATCTCGCGGGCAAGGCCACGGTGCACTTCCTCACGCGCGGCTTCGCCCTGGAGCTGGCCTCGCAAGGCATCCTCGTCAACGGCATCCTGCCCGGCCCCACCGAGCGTCCGCCCGACCTCTCGCAGGCCGGCTGGGACAAGGCCCTCGCCCAGACCCCGCTGCACCGGGAGTCCTCCGAAGAGGACATCGCGGCGATGATCGTCACGCTGCTCAAGCTCGAGACGATCACCGGCGAGAACATCCGCATCGACGCCGGACGCCACGTCTCCGGCACCGCAGAGCGCAAACCCGCAGGCTAAGGAGACGCCTCATGCAGCGATTCCAGGTCACCAAGGTCATCGAGTTCGCCTACGGGCACCGTCTCCTCAACCACGATGGCAAGTGCCGCTACCTCCACGGCCACAACGGCATGGTCGAGGTCGACATCGACGCCGAGACGCTGGACAAGATGGGCATGGTCATCGACTTCTCGCGCGTCAACGAGCTGGTCAAGACCTGGATCGACACCAACCTCGACCACCGCATGCTCCTGCAGCGCGAAGACCCAATGACACCCGTCCTGCTGGCCGCCGGCGAGCCCCTGTTCGTCATGGACGTCAACCCCACGGCCGAGAACATCGCGCGTCTGATCTGGACCGCCGCCCGCGACGCCGGCCTGCAGGTCGCCGAGGTCCGCGTCTGGGAGACCTCGACCAGCCGCGCGTCCTACCGCGGCGAGCCCGTCGAGTAATGCAGCGCATCGCCGTCCTGGCCAGCGGCGGCCTCGATAGCGCCGTGCTGCTGGCCGACCTCGCCCGCGAAAACACCGTCTTCCCCGTCTACGTCGAAGCCGGCCTGCACTGGGAGGCCCGCGAGCGCCGCGCCCTCGACACCTACCTCGCCGCCGTCAAAAGCGGCAACCTGCAGCCGCTGACCGTGCTGGAGGTGCCGGTGCGCAGCCTCTATGGGCGCCACTGGAGCACCACCGGCGAAGGCGTCCCGGAGTACGACGAGCCGGACGAGACCGTCTACCTACCCGGCCGCAACGTCCTGCTGATCGGCGTCACGGCCGTCTGGTGCGCTCTCAACGACGTCGCGTCCATCGCCATCGGCTCGCTGGACGACAACCCCTTCCCGGACGCCACGCCCGCCTTCTTCGAGGATTACGGCCGTCTGCTCAGCGGCGCCCTCGACCACGCGTTGACCGTCGTCGCCCCCTACCGGCGTCAGCACAAATCGCAGATCATCGCCCGCTTCCCGGATCTGCCGCTGCACCTGACGCTGACCTGCATGGCCCCGCTGGACCGCGACGGCGTGTTGCTCCATTGCGGCGCCTGCAACAAGTGCCGCGAGCGCCAGGAGGCCTTCCGCGACGCCAACGTCCCCGACCGCACCCCCTACGCCACCGCTCTGTCGTCCTGAGCCGCGCCGGCACCCGAAGCACCCCAAGCGCCGCAGCGGCACAGACTGCTGTCTCGAAGGAAGAGCCCTCATCTGTCATCCTGAGGCGCGCCAGCAGCCGAAGCACCCCGAGCGCCGCAGCGGCAGACCGCTTTCTCGAAGAAAGATCTCTCACCTGTCGTCCTGAGGCGCGCCAGCAGCCGAAGGAGCCAAGCGCCGCAGCAGCGACAACGGCCCGCAGCGCATCTCTCATCTCGAAGCCCGACCAGCCATTCGCTCCGCCATCAACGACGATCCGCTCAGGCCCCCGTCGTCCCTCCCCAGGACGACACACGCGAGAGCGTTCTCCGCGGCCGCCGTATGCCCTATGCCCTATGCCTGTAAACAGCAGAGGCCCCTCCCCAAGAAGAGACCTCTCGATATCTCCGGCGTCAGCCGCGGCAAAAAACGTCAGCCGCGGTAGAAAAGCGCCCCGGGAGGGACTCGAACCCCCGACGCGCGGCTTAGGACGCCGCCGCTCTATCCAGCTGAGCTACCGGGGCGCGCCACCTCAATGTAGCACAGCAACTGAATCACCTTTCTCAACTCCTCGACTGCCGGGCGACGTCAGATCGCGTTGTCCCTCTCCCTCAGGGAGTGGGCCAGGGTGAGGGCAATCGCCCTGTGACTCGAAACCGCAACGGACGAAAAGAAGGGGCCGGCCTCTCGGCCCGCCCCTTCTCTGATGCTCGTTGCCTGGTCTACAGGTCTGTGCAGTACGAGAACGAAACCCCCACCGGCGATCCGTACACCGGGATGTAGTCGACGATCGTCGACTTGTGCCCGTCCGCCACCGCCGATGCCGTGATCCAGTTGCAGATCTCGCGCGTGCCGCCCTGCGGTCCGCCGAAGCCCGGCATGCCCGTGGCGCCGCGGCCCTTCTCGCCCACGAACTGGCTGACGTCGCCCTCGGGGATCGTGTAGCTGTCGAAGTGCTCCGCCATGCCGCGAATGTCGCCGACCTCGAGGAACTTCAGCGACGTGCGGTCGAAGTCCTCATCGATGTACGCCTGCTTGGCGCCCGGCGTGTGCCACAGCCCGCCCGAGCCGACGACCGCCACCCGGATGTCCTCCGGGTAATCCTCGATCGCCTCACGCAGCGCCTTGCCAAACTCGTAGCAGCGCTTCGCCGTCGGCTGGGGCGCGTAGTAGCAGTTGAGCAGCACCGGCAGCACCGGCGTCTGGTGGTCCGTGATCGACTCCCACGGGCGCAGGATCGCGTGGCCGATGCCCTTCTCCGGCTTCGGCATGTCCATCGAGAACGCCGGGTCGAAGCCCCGCTTCATCACGCCGGTGAGGACGGCGACGCCCAGGCCGGGGTGGCCCTCCAGGCGTACCATGCCGCTCGCGGCCGGCGGTGTCGCCACTGCGACGCCCGGCGCGCCGGATACGGCGTCGTCGCCGTGCGGCGTTGTGACACCGGCGCGGCCGAACAGGCCCGCATCGCGCCCGGAGGTGTGACCCTCGAACTCGTCGCCGACGTAGATCGCGAAGGCCGGGAAGTTGTTGAAGTCGAAGCACTCGAGCTGGTCGTCGCCGCAGATAACGATGACGTCGGGCTTGACCTCCGCCATCTTGGCCCGCAGCGTCGCGAAGCCGTTTTCGATGCGCTCCTTCTTGCGCAGCGCCTCGTCGGTGTCGTCGAACGGGACATCCTCGCGCAGGGACCGGTTGGCGCGAACCTCCGGCCAGCGCTCCGGCGGCATGTAGCAGAACGGTGTGTGCGCCGTATTGAAAACGCCTACGATTTTGGCCACTTGTTAACTCCTGACTGCGGGCGGCTGTAGCCGCCGCTAAGCTCAGACATTATGCCTTGCATCGCTAACAATTGCGACACGCAATGACTACGCTCCCCTTAACGTCAACGATAATCTTC